>JBLYYV010000278.1:0-3601 GCA_048550095.1 Gammaproteobacteria bacterium | reverse complement strand
TTCCTCATGAATGTCGAGATATAGCTGGAGCCGGCGATCGGCGCGGGCGGCGCGAGCATTGACGCAGCCCGATATGCAATGCGTTGATCGACCGGCTTCGTGCTAACCAGCTGGAACCCTTGCGTCAGGCTCGACTCGGGCGCGTCCCATTGCACCGGTGTCTCCAGGGCCAGCAACCAGCGGCGACCGTGGGGTTCCAGCGTCATTTCGTACCCGACGATCGGAGCGTCGTCGACGGGTTGCGGCATTGGCAGCGTGCCCCAGGCATTGAACTCGGTCATCCGCCATGTTCGACCGGTGAAGTGGGTCAGGACCGGTCCGCGCCAGTAGAGATCTTTGGCCGCCGGCACTGCGCCGTCGAAGCGGACGCGAAACGCGACCTTGTCGGACTGCGCGAGCTCGGTGATATCGCCCGGCGTCATTTCATTCGTCAGGCCGGTCACAGCTTTACCACTGCCCGATGGGAGCGCCCAGAAAGGCCCGGGGACACGCGGGAACAGGAAGAACAGCAGCAGCATCAGCGGCACGGCCTGGATCACCAGGCGGAATGCCATCGCCATCGCGCGCGGGGCCGGCACGACGGTGCCGACGCGGGCCGTCTGGTAAAGCGCGGCCGTCGTCACGAGTACGCCCGCGATCAGATAGCCGACCGACCATATGGCCTGTTCGCGCAGGAACGCCGCAAACAACAGGAAATAACAGATGAAGACGACGACAGCACGATCCCGATGGCCGCGCGTCTCGAGCAGTTTCATCGAGACCATCACGAGCAGCAGGGCCGAACCGGCGCTGAGTCCCGATACCTGTCGGTAGCTGATGAGCACGGCGAGAAATCCGACCAGCGTCAGCGGCACGCGCACCCAGATGCTGGGCAGGTGCCAGCGGCGTGTTGCGGCCAGTATTCGCCAGGAAATAATGGTCAGCACGATGACCGGTACCCAGGGATGCAGGTGCAACAGATGCGGCGTGCCGGCGACCAGGACGGCAAAGACCAGCCACAGCAGCTGGCCGGTCGATTCGCTCGGCGACTCCGCGCGCCGTTCCTTCGTGACCGTGCGCGTAATCATGACGGCGTATCCATGCGCTGCGACGAGCCGGGTGTCAGATCGAAAACCGCCAGCGTTCGCAGGCAGGTATGACGATGCGCCAAACCCGTCGCGGGCGGAATCTCCGTGCCCGGGACACGCAATCCATAGCGATGCCCTGCGTCATTCGTATCCAGCAACTTACGCGTCAGGGCGGCGAGGCGCTTTTCCACCGGCAGGTTCGGGAAGTCCTGCCAGTCGACCCAGACGAGTTCCTGCGTGCCGCTGCGGTACTCGGTGACGAGCGTTTCGCCCGTGCGGGCCAGTGCTTTCCAGGCAATGTGCTTCGGCGGATCGCCCAGCCGATAGTCGCGCATCCCGGAGAAGTCGTCGTCACCACCGCGGTCGTAACCATCGGTCGTGTGCCCGGAATGCCCATAGTGCATCGCGACCGCGCGCGCGGCCGGCGCGGGATAGACCACCTCACGGTACTCCATGTTGACCCAGGCCCATGCCCGCAACAGGCCGAGCGGGAAGCGCGTGCTGAGTTTCAGTCGCGGCGTCTCTGCGTAGCCACGACGGTTCGACGGTATGCGCACGTCGATCTGCTGGCGAGTTTCCGGTTCGACTTCGTTGCAGACGTTCGCGCCATGTTCCCATTCGAGTTTGATCTGCCAACGCGAGACCTGGCTACGGTTCTCGAGGACGAAACGAAATGTCATATCGTCACCGGCAAACACCGGTTGCCCGCCGAGGTAGTGCAGCCAGATGTCCGCGAGATTGCGGTGACAGTGATGGATGCTGATGACGCCGATGCCCGCCAGCAGGAACGTCAGTGCGAAACCCATATTGTTGTTGTAGTTCATCGCGCCCAGCAGCATCGTAAATACGATGAAGCCGAATATCACGCCCGCGCGCGTCGGCAGGATATAGATGCGGTTCGAGATGAGTCGCGTGGACGCGGGATCGACGCCCTGACGCTTGCGCGCCCATTCGCGGGCGCGGGCGCTGATTCTGGTTGTCAGCGTTTGTGTGAGCGCGCTCACGGCACGGCGACGGACTCGAGCACAAACGTTGCAACGTCCGGATCCGCGTGCTGTCCGTCACTCAGCGCTTGCAAGCGGTGACCGACAACGGGCACGAAAATCGCCTTGACGTCCTCGGGATGCACGCCCGAATGACCGTTGATCATCGCCCAGCATCGCGCGGCGGAGACGAGGTCGACCGACCCGCGCGGCGACAGGCCGAATTCGATTTCCGGTGTCTCGCGCGTGAAGCGAACCAGCGCCTGGATGTAGTCGAGTATCGCTTCGGAAACGTGCACACTCCGCGCGGCCGCCTGCAACTCGACGAGCGTTTCGCTCGACAGCACCGGCTGTATGTCATTCAATAAATCGCGCCGGTCCTCGCCGCTGAGCAGCTTGCGCTCCATCTGCTCGGGCGGATACCCGAGGCCAATGCACATCAGAAACCGATCGAGTTGCGACTCGGGCAGCGGGAACGTACCGATCTGTGTCGTCGGGTTCTGCGTCGCGATGACGAAGAACGGACTCGGCAAATCGTAAGTCTGGCCGTCCGCGGTGACCTGCTGTTCTTCCATCGCTTCGAGCAGGGCGCTCTGCGATTTTGGCGTTGCCCGGTTGACCTCGTCGGCCAGCACGAGCTCGGCGAACAGCGGACCGCGGTGAAATCTGAATTGGCCCGTTTTCTGCTCGAAGACCGATACGCCGATGATATCGGCCGGCAGCATGTCGCTGGTGAACTGTATGCGCCGATAGTCGAGCCCCAGCGTGATCGCCAGCGAGCGAGCCAGCAGCGTCTTGCCGACACCGGGTACGTCCTCGATCAACAAATGGCCGCGTGCGAGTACGCAGGCCAATGCGAGTTTGATCTCGTCGGTCTTGCCGAGAATGATGCGCCCGACCTGGTCGGTGACCTGCTCGGTAATCGCCTTCGCCTGTCCACGCCGGTCGCCATCAGCGATCTGTGCCAATCCGTCAGTCATTCAGTCTTTTCCCGGTAACGCGCATCGCCCACAACACATGCGACGCGCCTTGTCGGCATCTTGCCGAATTACTTAACCAAATGTGCGAACCAATGCCCATTTTACGTGTTTCAAGCCGACTTGCGGCCTGTTGCGACGGCCCGCCGGTCAGATCAGGTCGAGTCGGGCCAATTGTTCGTCCAGCTGCGCGATTTCCTGCGCCAGCGCATCGGCCTTGGCCTGTTCCTTGTCGATGACCGCCGCCGGCGCGTTGGCGCGAAATTTTTCGTTGGCGAGCTTGCCGCGCACGCGGTCCAGGTTGCCGGCGGCACGATCGCGGTTCTTCCCGAGTCGCTGCCGCTCTGCCGCAACGTCGATCAGGCCCGCCATCGGGACGAGGATTTTCATGGCGCCGAGCAACGCGGTCGCCGACGGTGGCGGTTCGGTGCCGGCATCGAGGATGTCGATACTGTCGAGCCGCGCCAGCTGTTCCAGGTATAGCGAATGTTTGGCGATCATCGCAGCATCCGTGGACGACGCATCCTGCAGCAACACGGCCAAGGGCTTGCCGGGCGCGATATCCATCCCGCCG
>JBLYYV010000277.1:0-3890 GCA_048550095.1 Gammaproteobacteria bacterium | reverse complement strand
GGCGTGGAAGACCCCAAGATGAAGGTTCGAATCTACGAACATTATCCGCCGGTCGAGCATCCGGTCATCCGCCGCCATCCGATCAGCGGGCGCAAGTGTATCTACGTCAACGAGATGGTGACGAATCGCATCATCGGTCTCGAGCCGGATGAGGGTGAAGTCATCCTCAAGTACCTGCTCGATCACCTCAAGAAGCCGATTTTCCAGTGCCGCCTTCACTGGGAAGACAACACCGTTGTCGTGTGGGACAACCGTTCTACGCAACACCAGGTGCTCGCGGACTTTCAGCCGCAATACCGCCTGAATCAGCGCATCGCGATCAAGGACGACGTTCGACCCGCCGCCTGAAGGGCTTTTTGACGGGAGTCGTTTGCTACACTGCCGGGCAATACGAAGAGCCCGAGTAGCAAACGGCCCCTGCCCTAATGCGCTGGATCAAGTACCTGCTGGTCTGCCTGATCATCGTGGTCGTCATCATCGGCGGCGGCCTCGGTTTTCTATTGACGCTCGATCTGAATGATCACAAGGAACGTATCGCCGCTATGGTCGAGCGCTTCACCGGGCGCACGCTGGTGCTCGACGGTCGCGTCGACCTCGACCTGGGCGAACTGACGTCGCTCGAACTAACCGACGCGCGTTTCGGCAATCCCGACTGGGCAACGGAACCATGGATGGCGAGGCTCGCGCGCGGCAAGGTCGTCATCAACGTTCGATCGCTGCTCGAAGGCCCGATCGTCATCGAGCAATTCGAACTCGACGACGCGGAGCTGCACCTCGAGTCGCTCAAAGACGGGCGAAACAACTGGACCTTCGGCGCCGTCGACGCGGCGAGCGAAGACGCTTCACCAGATTCCGAGTTCGATCCTGAAACCGACAGCGACGGCTTCCCATTAGTGCTCAGGCACGCGCAGGGAGAAGACCTGTTCTTTACCCTCGCCCTGCCGGCGCTGCCACGGCGGCTGGAGATTCATGCGGACGAACTGACGCAGCAGGAGACCGACGACGGACTCCTGCACGCCAAGGCAAGTGGCACGCTGAACGAACGCGCGATAGCAGTATCGGGCCAGTACGGCCCGCTCGGCAATTTGGTGAAAGCGACCGACGTGCAATTCGACGTCCAGGGCAGTTTCGACACACTGTGGATCGCCGGAACGGCCATGATCGATGACCTCACCTGGCCGCGCCGGCCAACCGCCGATCTGGACATATCGGGCCCTTCGATCGACGATGACACCGAGATGCTCGGCCTGCCCGACCTGGGCAACGGCGGACTCGACATCACGTTCACAGTCAGTCCGAAAGCTGAAGGCGTCGTCTCGAATGTCAGCGGCAATATCGGCGAGTACACGGCCGAAGCAACCGCCCGGGCAATGGAGTTGCTGTCGTTCCGCAGATTCGACGTCGTCGCGTCGCTCGGCGGACCGGATCTCGACAATGCCCTGCGAATTGCGGGCATCGAGGGTATCCCGGGCGGCCCCTTCCAGCTCGATGGCGGCATCAGTCGTGACGACCGACGGCTCGAATTTCAAGCCGTCCGCCTGAGCATCGCCGCGGCCGATCTGAAGCTGGACGGATCGATCAACGACTTCCGCAACATCGACGAAGCCGATCTAGACCTCGAAGTGACCGGCAGCAACGTCGAGCGTTTCCGGCAACTACTGGGGATCCCGGGCGCGGCGACGGGGCCATTCCGTATCGACGCGAACCTGAACGTGCAGCCCGGCGGTGAGGAATTGCTCGAGGCATCCATCGAGACAGGAATCTTACGGGTTGACGTCGATGGCTCGATCGTCGGCGCCGCGCCCGATTTCAGCGGCACGACGCTCGCATTCGATGGGCGCGGAAAGAATCTCGCACACTTTACGGACCTCTTCGACGTACCGAACCCGATCGCCGAGCCGTTCTCGATCAGCGGGCAAATTCAGCTCGGCGATCGGAAACTCGCACTCGCTAACCCGGCCGTGCTCGAAGTGGGCGACAACCGCGTGGCCATCGACGGCACGATCGCTTACGAGCTGATCGGTAAAGACACGGTCATCAATGCCCGCGCATCGGGTGGCGACCTCGCGAGGATCGCGGCCATGGCCGGCGTGACGGAGTTCGTTCCGGCAGTCGCGTTTGACGTTCGCTCCGGCGTCGCGATCACCGGCAAGGGGTATCGCCTTCGCGGTCTCGACGCAAAACTCGGTGAAAACGAGATCAAGTTCGACGGCCTGATCAGCAACAAGAAGGACCTCGCGGGCACGAGCGGGACTTTTTCGGCGACCGGGCCGGAATTCGGCAATCTGCTGGCTGACACGGAATCTTTCGAGTTCGCGGACGGACCGTTCGAAGTGTCCGGCAATGCGGAACTGTTGACCGACGCCGTGCGGCTCCAGGGCATCAAGGCCACGATCGCAGGCGCCACCGCAACGCTCGACGCCGAGGTTGGGCTGCCGCTCGACACCGCGTCGGGCCAGTTCGATCTGACGGCGTCCGGCCCCGACCTGCGCGCGGTGCTGCCGGTTCGACCGCGCTGGCAACCACCTGCAGCGCCGTTCGATTTTCGGGCAAAGGGCTCGCTCGCAGATGGTCTGTGGTCGTTCGAAGCACTCGATGCCCAACTCGCGGACGCGACGCTGTCTGGCAACGGCGTGTTCGATCAGCCACCCGATTTGTCGCGCACACAGCTGACGATTACGGCCGATGTCCCACAGCTCGCTGCGCTCGGTACGCTGGATGGCCGTCCGCTACCGCCCACGCACGTCAGCGTCGACATGGGCTTCGCGGGCACGCCGAAATCATTCTCCATCGACCCGTTCAAGGTCTTGATCGACGACGGCGACATACAGGGCAGCCTGCGCGCGCAACTCGACCGCGACATTCCGGACGTCGACCTGCGGCTGGTGTCGAAGGTGGTCGACCTGGATGCGCTGATTAACGACGAGGCAGACCTGACCGGCGAGACGGTGAGCACCGAAGACGCCGAGGAACTCGTGCCGGTCGATGATGATCCGTCCGACGGTCGGCTCATCCCGGACACGCCGCTGCCCCTCGAACAACTCAAGTCCATCGACGCCAGTATCGACATCGACGTCGACACGCTGATCTTCAACAAGGTTTCTTATACAGGCATCGCGATCGACGGCGAGATCCTCGATGGCCGGCTGGTCGTCGATCGGGCAACCGCATCGACGCCACATGGCGACCTGTCCGCCACCCTGAGCGTATTGCCGTCAACGACCGGAGCGGACGTGACCGCATCTCTCGACGGCGACCGGATCTACATCGGCTTTGGCGGCGAACGCACACCCGAACAAGTCGAAAATTCGCCGAAGGTCAACACGGATATCAAACTCTCCGGCTCCGGCCGAACCTACCGCGAACTCGCGTCTTCGGTCGGCGGTAGGGTATACGTGGCGGCGGAGCAAGGGCAGGTCCCGAATACCGGTCTGCGCTTTTTCGCGGGCGGCTTTTTTCAGGAATTGCTGACGACGCTCAACCCATTCGTCAAGGAAGACCCGTTTACCGATCTGAAGTGCCTCGTCATCCTGCTCGATGTTCACGATGGGATCATCGAAGTCAACCCGGGCCTCGTCGCGCAAACCGACAAGATCATCGTCGCGGCCAGGGGCGATATCGATCTCACCGACGAGAAGGTCGATATCGGATTCAAGACGCAACCGAGTTCCCGGCTCAGCATCAGCGCCGCCGAGTTCATCAACCCGTACATGAAAGTGGCTGGCACGCTTGAAAGTCCGGTCCTGACCCTGGATCCGACCGGAACGCTGGTGACGGGCGGCGCCGCAGTCGCCACGGCGGGCCTGTCGGTTTTGGCGACCGCGCTCTACAACCGCGTATTTAGGGCAAAAGACCCGTGCGCCGAGGCGGTCAAGCAATGGAAGAAGGAG
>JBLYYV010000276.1:0-12730 GCA_048550095.1 Gammaproteobacteria bacterium | reverse complement strand
TACCGTCGGCGTGACATCGCACATACCGCCGGTCGGGCCGTCGGGCAGAATGTCGACGATCGTCGCGTTCCAGGCATCCATGTTGCCGATGTTCTGGACGTCGAGCGTGAAGTCACCGGACTCGCCGAGATTGAGCGTCGCCGGGCCGGTCTTCGTCAGCGTCAGTTCGGGCGCCGCGATCGTCATCGGCTGCGTGATGCCCCACTCGCCCGGCAGCGGCTCGTAGAACACGCCGTCGATGAGCCGACCGAAATCCCACTTGGCCGTGTTGACGAACTGCGTGCCGACCGTGTTCCCCGGCGTGTTGTCGAGGATGACCGTGATTTCGACGATCACCTGCTCGCCCGCCGGGATGATCGGGAAGTTATCGAACGTCAACAGGCCGCCGACATTCGAGAACGTATGCGCCACCGGCGCGCCGCTGTCGAGCCAGTAAGCCGTGTGACTCACGTACGACAGGTCGGCGCCGGTTGCGTTGAGATCGTCCCAGAGCGTGATGCCGTGCAGGTCGTTCACGGACCCGGCGGTGTTGATCACCGTGGTGGTCCCCGGATCGAACAGCACCGGCAGCGTCAAACGGTAAGTGAATGGCACGCCGACCGGGACCGTGCCCGGGCCTGCAGGATTCTGCTTGTCGATCTTCTCGACCGGTATCAGCAGATTCTGACAACCCTCCTGGATCGTGGTCGACGAACCGTTCGTGAACCAGATCTTGTGGCCCGCGACGGCGTTACACGCCATCTGGCCGGTATGAACGACGTTGTCGAAGACGATCAGCCAGCGCTCGTTGGTCTGGCCGGGCTGAGTCAGGAAGCTGAAGTTGGTCGACATCGGATTCGATGCCGGATAGTTCCTGACCGTGCAATTCCGGTCGACCTGGAGCTGCGACGGCGCGACCGTGCCGGCGAATCCGTCGAGCAAACCGTTCGTGTAGTCGGAACAATCCTGCGCCTGCGCGTCGAACGGCGCGGCAAGCAGCAACAGGATCGCGAGCATCCAGGTACGGATGCCACCGCCAAGCGATTGCGCAGTTATTCCGAGCTGGGCCATGGTCCTTCGTTAACTTTTCCTGTGCGCCTGGTCACACAGCGAGGACCGCCCGAATGGACTGAATTCCGTCGAGCAGTCCCGCTACCGTAGAGCTCCGCGCTCCGTAGGCCGGTGACTTTGCGTCGCCACCTTTCGGTGGCTTTGCCTTTGTTCAGATTTGAAAATTACGCTTAACGCGTACACCTATAAGGTGACGCGCGTCTCATGCTTGATAAGTCACCCGATATAGAAAAATAACGATTCGTTCATAGGTCCGTGAATTGCTGAGACCCTTTAAAACAAAGGCTTCGCAGGAATGATGGATTATTCTCACGAGTAACGATTATCACTGCTAACCCGTGTTCTTTGGCTGCGGACAGCGATTACAGAATTATGTAACGCTATTACGTCAACTAGCCCGCAGGCAGGAAGTCGATCGGATAGATGATCGTCATCGCGACGATGCCTTCCTTGGCACCGAAGTCGAACGTGCCGACACGACCGACGACCTGCTGGGCCAACGCCGGCGCCTCCATACTCGAGGCCTGCAACTGGCACATCGACACCGAACCGTCCGGTTCGATCGTCAGGCGCAGTGTCAGCTGTCCGCGCAGCGTCGGGTTCTTACGTAATTCGCGGTTGTAGAGCCGGTACAACGAGGCCTTGTAACGGTCGAATACGATCTGAATTTCCTCGTCGGTGCGCCCTGCCGATGCGCCGCCGCTGAGCGGTCGGGAAGCACCCTCCGCGCCGCCGATCGAACTCGCGACCTGTCCGACCTCGACGCCGCCGATACCCTGCCCGCCGCCGCCGCCGACGTCGCGGCTGATAGCAGCAAGGTTGATACCACCGCTCGAACCCGGCGCCGAGCTCGTGACCATCGAGCGTTCCGGCCGTCCGACGGCGTTCTCGCCTGCGCTGCTCACCCGGGCCTGCGAGCCGAGCTGCGTCGTCGGCCTGAGATTCGCGCGCTTGGCGAAACTGTCGCGGAATGCGAGTATGCCTTTGGACTTCACCTGCTCACGCGTCTTCGGCTGCGCGGCTTCCGCGACCACCGGCTGCTCGACTGCCTCCGGCACGACTTCGTCCGGCGGTTGCACTTCAACGGGCTCCGGTTCCAAAGGCTCCTCTTCCGCGAGGATCTGTTCCTCGACCGGCGGCGGTGGCGGCAGCTTGCGCTCTTCGCGGACGAGCCTGGCGACCCGCTCCGGCACTTCGATAATGGTAGAGATATCCTGGATCGGCAGATCGATGACGCTGACCAGGAGTCCGAGCACGATTGCAGCGAGGAATGACCCGGCCAGCGAGCGGCGGAAGCGCTCGTCTTCCTCGCATCCCCGCGCCCACGGCATGATCTGGTTGCGCGTGTACAGGTTGCCGACTTCGCGCTCGACCTTCCACTCGTACTTGCGTTTCTCTTCCTCCTCCATCGCATCCAGCAGGTCGGAATGCAGGAACTGGAGAGTTTCGTTCTGTCCGCCGATTTCCTCGATGATCGACTGGCGACGCTCCTGCACTTGGGCCAATGTGTTGCCGAATGCATCGAGCTTGTGGCGCGCGTGCTTGAGCGTATCCTCGGGATTCACATCGTCTGCGACGCCGTCCCAGAATAAGTTCCCCGCCCCACGATTCTGTAGCTCTTCGAGCGAGCGGCAAATGTCAGACAGCAGGTCGTACTCTTGATTGTGCTTGCTCAGCTCACCGAGCTCGCCTTCGACTGCCTCGAGATTCTGCTTGAGGCTGCCCAGCGCACGCTTCGAGCTCTCGACCTTACCGAGGAGCGACTGCTCTTGTTTTGAAAGATCCACGCTCACCGCATCACCTTCGCTTCTGCTTTCCTACAAGGAGGCGACCGCAGCCGCCTTCTGGGTAACCGCCAGGGAAACGTTCTCGTAACCCTCGGCCGTACATGTCGACATGATCGTCTTAATGACGACAAACGGTACCGACTTGTCGGCCAGGATCGTGACTTCCTGGCTGCCCGCGACACTCCGCGTGTTCGGGCCGATGATGTTTTCCGTAATCCGAGCGAGGCGCGACGTAATTGGATCGACTGCCCCGCGCTTTCCAGCCAGGATGTCGGCCACCAGTGCGACCGGCTCGCCCTGAACGAGCACATTGTCCTTGCTGACGAGGATGACCACCGTTTCGCGCGGCTTCGCCTCGACGTGGGACGCCGGAAGCGTCATATTCTTCGGCGCCTCCATGATTTCCACGGAACCCGAATTCACCAGCAGGAAGAACACGAGGATCGTGAAGACATCCATCAGCGACGTCAGATTCATCTTCGAAATCTTCAGGCGGTTGCGCGACATACGCTTGATTCTGCGAGTGTTCCTCATGGCGCGTCTCCGACGGAGATTTCGGGGAACAGGGCGACGAGCTGAATTCCGCCTTCGGGCAGGCTCTCGTCGCCATCATCGACTTCGACCTCTACGCTGCGCACGATATCCATGACCTGAATCAGGTAGTCGTATGGAATATGGGGCTCCATCAGCACGGAGGCCGACTCCTCGCGCGGATAGTCGCGTTTAAGCTCGACCATGAAGTCCGACAGGGTCTCGAGGTCGAACTCGTCATCCTTATTCGGAATCGACGCGATCACCGAGGTCCCGTTCGTGATCTCGATGCCGGCCTCCCGGACGACCACCTCGACGCGAAAATTATCCGCGTTATTCGCAGGTCCGCCCGAAGCACTCGGCAGGTTGAGCTCGACGATCGTCAGGCGTGAGAACACGGCCGTGATCAGCAGGAACGGTACGAGCACCACCATCAGGTTCAGGAAGGTGGTGACGTCGATCTCGTACGTCTCCGTGGAGCGCCGCCTGTAATGATGCCGTCGTGCCATATCGATCAGGCCTCGACAGCGAGGCTGGCTCTCTTCGTAAAGACATTGAGCGCCTTGACCGTGGCCATCTCGAGACTGTCCACGATGTCACCCGTCTTACTGGTCAGCACCGCATGCGTAATCAGCAACGGGATCGCCACCATGAGTCCGAACGCCGTCGTGTTCATAGCCACCGAGATACTCGCGGACAACAGGTCGGCCTTCTCCGCCGGGTTCGCATTGGCGACCGCGGTGAATGCCTGGATCAGGCCCATGATGGTGCCGAGCAGACCGAGCAGTGTCGCGATGCTGGATGCGAGCGCCACATAAGGCGTGCGCTTCTCGAGGCGCGGCACGATCTCCATCATGCTCTCCTCCATCGCGATCTCGATGTCTTCGCGGCGGCGAACCGCACCCTGCATCGACAGGCCCATGTTCAGCACCTGCGAAATGGTGGATTCGTCATCGTTCGTCATCTTGCGTGCTCTGTCGAAATCACCCTTGGCCAGCACGGGTTGCAATTGCTCCCACACCACCTGGTTCTTATTCGTCACCGCAGTAAGCGTGATGAAGCGTTCGACCGCGATCGCGAACCCGACGGCGAAGACCATCAGGATCGGAATCATGAACACGCCACCCGAGGCGAAAAACCCAATAATCGAATAGAAGAAGTCCATCTCCAAACCCTCTCTTGAAACAGATAAGCGGAATTCAATTCCAGCGCGTGTAACAGAATAGATGTCTGTCAATACATCGAATGTGATCTGGTGCACGATAAAGCGCTGCTGAAAGCGCCGCCTTGAGCCACATTTAACGTATGCAAATACAAAGGTAAATCGCGGTGTGAAAATTCGGTTCGGATCGATGCCGGCCCGCGTCGGATGACTTATTCGCCGGCACGAATTTCGTAGAAATTCAACTCGCGCAGGAAAACTTCCTTGTCGACCGGGCGTGCACGATCGTCGAGCGTATCCGCGAGGCTGATGTCATCACCGAGTTCGGACGACTTCCACGGCACGATGACCAGCGACTTCGGCGCCTCCTCGTTACCCAGAATCGACATGCCCGACAGGGCTTTCGGCCGCTCGATTCCGTCGCCGTTGGCCGCGTTCGACTGCGCCGCAGCGTCCGCCTTCTCCTCGGCCGACACGGTTACGCCCACGAACGTGAGCAGGATGCCGATGATCAAGAGCCGTAACATCATTCTGATACCTGGCCGAGTCGCGCGCGGATGTCGGATATCCATATCGATGCCTCGTCGTCACTCGGCACCGTCGCCATGTAGGCCTCGTAATTCTCGAGTGCACAGCTGAGGTCCGAGAGATATAGATCGCAGAGAACGGCCAGGTTTCTTCTGGCGTAGTGGTAATTCGGAAAGATCGCCAACGCGGCCTCATAACTCGCGCGCGCTTCGGCAAAGCGGCCGGTTTGCCGATAGACGATGCCGAGCTCGTTATGCGCGACCGGATGCCCGGGATTCGCGTCGATCGCGAGCCGGAAGTTTCGCTCGGCGGCTTCGAAGTCACCCGCGCCACGATAGGCAATGCCGAGGTTGATACGCGGCGCGCTCAGCTGTGGCGTCTCGGCGGCGACCGTCTCGAGCAACGCGATACCCTCTGCGTGGCGGCCCTGTTCGAGATAGCTCAGCGCAACCTGGTAATCCGAGCGCACGCCGCCGCCAACCCGGGCCTCCTCGGTAAGCGTAAAGCCGACATCATCCGTCGTCTCGACGCTCGAGCGGGCGCGCGTCGGTTCGGTCGTCGCGCATCCGGTCAGCACAAGCGCCGGTATGGCCAGCAGCACGCCGAGCCGATCGACACCGAGGGAGAATTTTTCCAGCCTGATCATCGTCGCCACCACCAGCCCTACAGGGACTCGCTGTCCACCGCCTCAGATACGTTCACTGCCGCGCCCTCGGGTTCCAGGCCTTCCTCGGCCGCGGGCCGCTGAGCCAATCGTTGGCTGTCGGGCCCGATCAGCGGTGCGATCGGCATGCGATACGCATAGGACTGGATTGAGCCGACGAAACCGGTGCTCAGTTCGCTCTTCGCATAACGCCCGGGCATCAGCACGGCGAGCTTGTCGAGACTCTTCTGCACCCACGGAGTGAAGATTCCGGTCGCCAGTAGTTCGAAGTTGTTCTCGTGAATTTCGATCGCCTGCTCCTCGAACGGGAACGCCTCCTCCTCGAGGACCATCTCGTAGTCAACCTTCTCGGCCGCACTAAGACCCGTCGGGCGTTCGGAGTCGAGCAGCGCGACGCTGAAATCGAAATAGATCTCGGCGATATAGAAAGTCGCGGCCGCCGTCACATCCGCAACTTCGTAGGCGACAAGGCCTTCGAAAGCTACCATCGCCGTATCCATGCGCGTCTGCTTCTCGGCCAGGCTCTTCTCGAACGGCTGCGACAGTCGCAGCTCCGCGAACTGCCGATAGATCTGCTCCGCCAGCACCAGCGCTGCCCCGGAAGCGAGATAACGGCTGCGATCGGTCCGCTCGTCACCGGCTTCACGGTCGGCGGCTACGATTGCGTTCAACTCAGCGTAATACGGCTCGAATCGGAGTTCGGCCTTGTAAATTTCCGCGAGGCGAGTGCGAGTCTGCTGCGCGATATCGAGGGGCCGCGGATATTCGGCCACGTACTGCGCGTAGACGCGGATCGCGTCGTCGAGGGCATTGACTTCGTCATACAGTTCGGCCGCGGTCAGCAGCGCCTCGCGACTGAGATCGGAATCCGTCGCTTCGGCCGCGATTCGCTCGTGTTCCGCAGCCGAACGCCGGGTCTGCCCATCCTCACGATAGATGAATGCCAGCTGCTTGGTGGCCTCGGTATTCAGCTCATGCTCCGGGTGCTCGGCACGAAAATCCTCCAGCACGCCGGAAGCGAGAGACCAGTCTTCGAGTTTCATCAGTGCGGCGGCGGCATCGTACTCCGCAACGCTGCGTATGTCCGATGTCGGCGCGAGTTGCTTGACCCTCAGGAAGTGGTCCGCGGCGGCACGATGGTCCTCGAGCACGTTGGCCTGCTCCCCCTGCTTGTAGATCGCGGCCGCGAGGCCGTCGATGACCGCAACCCGCGTCTCGTCGTCGGCGGGCGTCAGGGCCAGCACGCTCAGGTAGGCATGCTCGGCGTTGGCGAATTCCTCCAGATCGATGGACGAATGCGCGACGACCGCCCAGGCCGAGCGCAGCAGGTCCGTGTCGGCGGCCGGATACCGATCGATCAGCTTGTGTGCCGATTCGATGGCGACATGAAAATCCTGCATCTCGTAGAGATCGTCCGCGGCGGCACCGAGCACGACGGCCGCCTGATCGTGTTCCGGGAACGTCTCGGCGAAGCGCAGCGAGGTCGTCACCGTGGCGCGCCGGACTTCCGGTTGCCGTTCGTCGCTCGCGACTTTCAGATCTTCGCGGAAGGCGAAGACCGCGGCATAACCCGCCGCGGAGGCCTGGTCGTGTGACTCGTATTCGTAGGCCGTGCGCTCGTATTCGCGCGCGGCGCCGCTGAAGTCCTCGTTCTCCAGCAGCAGGTCGGCCAGCTGGTAGTTGATCTGGGGCGAATCCGCGGTCGCCGGAAACGAGTTCAGGAACTGGCGATACCAGTGCTGCGCCTCGAGAAAGTTGTCGCCGCGCTCGTCCACCAGCGCCTCTTCCTGGTACAGAGCGTGGTAGTGATTCGCCAGGTCGGTCAGGTTCGTCTTCAACAGGGTGACGACCTCCTCCGACTCCGCGACGTCGAAGTAGTTCCAGTAGGCCGCGTCCAGCGCATAGTTGGTCGCGAATTCCTTCTTCGACTCCACGACCAGCTGCGGGAAGCCCGCCTCGCCGTATATCTCGACAACGCGCATGCTGAAGTGCGGTGACACCTTGTGAAACGGATTCAGCCGGGCGAAAGACTTGTAGACCGACGTGGCATCGTCGTAACGCAGCTTGCTGAAATAAAACTCGCCGAGGTTGCCGTAGATCTTGTCGGCGTAGCTGCGCTGACCCGCAGTCGAGAAATATTCGTCGACGACTTCCGGTCCGCCGAGGTTCGAGAAGCTCAGGCTGATCACGCGGAAGGTGTCCGCGACCCGATGCTCGTCATTCTCATCGATCGCTTCGTCGAAGTCGTAACCGATCGCCAGGCGATGATCGAGCATCGCGATGTAGTTATGCAACGCTTCCTCGTAGAATTCCTGCTTGTACAAAGCCCAGCCCAGCTTGTATAGCCCGAGCTCAAAATATGACGACCCGGCGCCTAGATTGATGATCGCACCATACGCGTACTCCGCATCCAGGTATTTCTTGCGGACGAAAAAGTACTCGCCGCGACGAAAGTGCACCTCATCCACATACCGGGAGAACGGAAACTGAGCCACGAGACGATCCATCACGGCCATCGCCTCGTCGGGCTGGCCGATTTCATCGTACGCGCGTGACATCTGGTAAAGCACCTGATCGTTACGCTCGTAGTTCGGATAGTCTTCCAGGATCTGGCGATACGTCTCGATCGCCTCACGGGGTCCCGCCGGGACGACGCCGGGCGCCGCCTCCGGGAGCGGCACGTCGAAGGACGTGGAGCTCGACAGGAACGCCTGGCGCTGCGAGGCGCGCTGTTCGAATTCCTGTTCGGTTTCCGACGGTTCCGCGGGCGCCGCAGATATGGTGGCGGAAGCGGTCGTCTCTGCGGGTGCGGCCGCGCTATCCGGCGTCCGCATCTCGATCAGCTGGTCGCCGCCGATAATGCCGTACTCCTGCTCGATCTGGAGATCGGCCAGGCGGCGCATCGCCTCGGGGGTGCGCGCCGTTCGCGGCGTCTCCTCCAGATAGCGGCGATAACTCTGTGCCGCCAGCTCCAGGCTATCGTCGAGGAACACCTCTTCGGTGTCCGGCGCGACTTGCTCGAGCTCGGCTAACGTACCGTGCTGGCTGGTGGTTCCGCAGGCCACGAGTCCGACACATCCCGGCGCGAAGATCAGTGCATGCCGAATCTTCATGGCTGCTCCGTTATTGCCTGAGCCTGCGCCTGGGTAGCACGGTCGTAGCTGTCGGCGAGCGCGAAGCGCGCCTTGTCGCGGTAACCCTCAAGGCGGCCGCGACGCGCGACCAGCTCATCGATTGCCACGACTTCGAGCATGCGTCCCTGGCGTGCCATCAACAAGTCGATCTTTGCGATTGACTCGCGCGTGCGCGCCCGCATGCGGTTGATCGGCTTGTCGTAACCGACATAGCTGTGCGTGGCGGCCTGGCGGGCCCGCACGAATTCTTCATACCTCTCATGCACGACGGCCATCGCTTGGTCGAGGCCCCGCAGATTCTGATCGAACTGCGTCAGCCGTTCGTGGTATTCCGTCCTCAGAGTCCAGACGACGAGCCCGCGCAGGCGCTGGACGCGCTCCTGCAGAGAGACGGCATAGGGCGTTTCCGCGCCGGCGAGGCGACCCTCAATGTCTTCGATCCGCGCGATGAGCGCCTGCTCGTCGCGTGTCGCCAGAAATTCGGGCCGCGGCGTCGTCAGCAGGTCGTCGCGACGCTTGACCAATGCCTTGTGCTGCTCGATGCGCAGTCGCATGCGCGAATCGAGCTTGCGGAACTCCTGGTCGATGTCGGGCAACAAAGGCGCATAGTGCTCGCCGCGAATCTCAACCATGTCGTCGAAGGCATCGAAACTCGTCTGCCAGGCGACGAGCTTTCTGCGCAGATCGGCGAGATCCAGGTAGTTTTGCAGGCCGGTCTGAAAATCGTGTGTGGCCAGGAGGTCCATCAGGTAATACGTCTCCGGCGCGTCCGGCAGCGAGCGCAGCCGGATCACCCACTCCTGATTCTTGCGAATCTCTTCGCGACTCAGCGCTGCCAGGAATTTGCCTTCGCGAATACTGTCGATCGACGCGTCAAGCTTCTTGACCTCAACGCCGAACGTGTCCAACGCCTTGCCGTAGGAAACCGCCGCCCGGCCGTGCACGTTCAGCTTGCCGTAGGCATAGGGCAACGCCAGCATCGCCTCCTGCGTGGCCCGGTCCGTGACCTCGCGCTGTGCCAGGATGCCCCATGGCACGATGGCGCGTTCGTAATTTTCGCTGGATACGTTCGCCCAGCCGGCGCTGAGCAGCGCGCGGTTCGAGAACGGCCCGTCGAGGCGCACACGATTCAGGAACGGCGCGGCCCGCTCGTACTCGCCGTCCTCGAGCAGGATCGTCCCGAGCACCAGGTTGGACTTGTCGCGAATCGCCAGTTCGGCGGGATCGTCGGTCGAGACCTGGCCAGCGCGCTCCAGTTGATTCAGCGCCGCCTCGCGCTGGCCGTCGCGCAGATAGGCGATGCCGAGGTTATACGCAGCGAACGCGCCAAAACCATCGGAGTTCTGCAACGGCTTCAGTACGTCGATCGACTCCGCCGACAGCCCGTCGGCCAGGTAGATATTCGCTCGCAGAAATTCGATATCGTCGCGAATCGACTCCGGAACCTTTCCGTTGATGCGGTCGAGTGCATGCAGCGCGTCGGCCATCTGGCCCTTCTGGAAATGAATTCGCGCTAGACGATAGGCGGCGTCGTTGCGCACGGATTCATCGACGGCACCCTCGAGCACGGCCGAGATTGCGCGTCCCGCGCGATGATGCATCCGGTAACGCAACTCGAAGTCGCCGAGCGAAAACTTCGCGTCGCCGATGTGATCATACAGGGTGTCGAGCTGCGGCTCGTCGAGTTCGACGTGTTGCTTAACCTCTGTATCGAGTCGCTCCAGTGCCTCGAAGTAAAAACCCTGATTGGCGTAATACAGCGCCTCACCGAAGTACAGATCCTTCAGCTCGTCGCTGCGACTTGGGCTCGTCGCCAGGAAGGTGAGAAGCAGGAACCCAATCGCCGGTAACGGCGCTCGATTCATGGTCTACCAGTCTCCGACCTGAATGCCTTTACCGCCGAGGCCGGGGCCCGCAAGCGTGACGCCGAGCGCCTTGGGTTCGACGCCCTTGGCGAACGAGTAGCTGTTCGTCTCGCTGAACTCCTTGCCGTTCTTCAGCTTGCCGCTCATCGTAACGCTGAGTTCGTGGTTGCCGGTTGGGACATTGCCGGTGTAGATGCGCTGCACGCCGCCGTTGCGCAGTGCGTCCAGCTCCTTGAAACTATAGATGTGATGCGTCGCCGGTTCGCCGTCGACCACGATCTGCACCGCGTCGAGACGAAATTCCTCATCCGACTCGAGCGAGACAAACACGGCTAACTGGGTATTCGACGGGTACAAGAGACGCTCTTCGAGCCCGCTGAGATCCGACGCGATACTCAGTACGTCTGACTTGATCTCCTGAACCTGGCCGTCCAGGCTCCGCATGTCGTCCCCGGACATGTCCTGCGCGCCGCTCGCGACGATCGGACCGCCGACGAATAGCAACAACAATGCGCGAATTACTATCGACATCGTGCAATTCCCTTTCTGTGCCACACATCTGTGCCGCATGATCCATATGCGAAGACTGCCATTGCGCGCAGTCGTGGCGATAACACAACGAGGGCTAGTGTTGAGCAATTGGGCTGCCCAAACTGTGAACACCGCCTCATTTCCAGGGTCCGCGAAAAGCGCGTGGACGGGCGTTTTAGTGCGCGAAATGGTGCCCCGAACGGATTCCAACGTGGGGGCTTCCGCTTGGGAGGCGAGCCATTGTTCGACGGTGCCGAGCGTGATGCCCTTGCGGCGTGCGTAGTCCTCCGCCTGATCGCGGCGAATCTTGCCGACCTGGAAGTACTTCGCTTCCGGGTGCGCGAAGTACCAGCCGCTGACTGACGCCGTCCGCATCGCCTTCCAACCATATACGGACACACACCCAATAAAGAAAAACCCGGCACGAGGCCGGGTTCTCCCAGATACGCAAAGCGTATCTCAAGCGATTAAGCAGCTTTGAGGTTGCTAGCCGCTAGCTTGCCGCGCTCAGTGATGACGTCGTAACTGACGCGCTGACCATCGGCCAGTGTGTCCATACCAGCGCTCTGTAATGCACTGATGTGCACGAAAACGTCTTTTTCGCCGCTTTCCGGCTGGATGAATCCGAATCCCTTACCGGGATCAAAAAATTTAACAGTTCCAATAGCCATTGTTTGGCCTCCATAACAAAATGCCACGCACAAATCGGGCGCGGAAACGAACAATCTGGGTATTGTGAATGACTTGAAACGAACGCCCGGGATCGGGCGGGTAGCTGAAAGGCAGGCCAAAACGAAGATCGCGCGATCATCCTGCGCCATCTTCCTGCCAAACGCAAGCAATTAATCGTTAATGCAACAGTCGCGAACCAGAATACGATGAACGAGCGGCTCGAACGACTGCTTCGGCACGAAGACGGCCATTCAAGAACCAGGACTATCGATGCAGAAAGTTTCCGAACAGGGGGCTTTCAAGCGTCAGGCCGCCTCAGCCTCATAACCGAGGTTGGAGGCGAGCCACTGTTCGACCGTGCCGAGCGTGATGCCCTTGCGGCGTGCGTAGTCCTCCGCCTGATCGCGGCCAATCTTGCCGACCTGGAAGTACTTCGCTTCCGGGTGCGCGAAGTACCAGCCGCTGACTGACGCCGTCGGGTACATCGCGAACGATTCCGTCAGCGAGATACCGGTGTTCTTCTCGACGTCGAGCAGGTTCCACAGCGTCGTCTTTTCCATGTGGTCCGGGCACGCCGGGTAGCCGGGCGCAGGTCGAATACCGCGGTAGCCTTCGGCGATCAGTTCGTCGTTGCCGAGCGACTCGGTCGACGCGTAACCCCACAACTCCCTGCGCACCTTCGCGTGCATGTACTCGGCGCAGGCCTCGGCGAGTCGATCGGCCAGGGCCTTCAACAGAATTGCGTTGTAGTCGTCGTGTTTGCTCTCGAAGGCGGCGACGTGTTTCTCGATGCCGATGCCTGCCGT
>JBLYYV010000275.1:0-5064 GCA_048550095.1 Gammaproteobacteria bacterium | reverse complement strand
GCCGGTCAACACGCGCCCGGCCAGGACGATCCGGACATGATGAACCTCGCGCTCGAACGCGCCGGAGTGCGGTTCGAGCTGCTGACGCCGCAACAGAGTGCCGAGGCCGTAATCAACGTCATCGACCAGTACGGATTCGCCTTATCGGGCCGCTTCGTCTCGCATACCGGCGCCGAGATCCCCTGGTGATTGAGCGGGCATAGGAACGCCCCTGCAGTTGACTGCAGGGGCGTTGTGCTCCGCATGATCCCGGCGTCGAGCGGTAAGCCGTGGGGTGGATCCGCTCAAGACCCTGCGGAAGACTCGTGACGACACATCAAGGTTCCGGTGCCCGACGCGGAACGGCGCCTGTCTTTCGGGGATCGGCGTCAGTGTTCCCGATCCAGAAATGCTTTCAGCGCCGCCGGATCGACGATCTCGATCCGGCGCCTGCCCAGCTCGACCCACCCGCGCTCGCGGAACTCGCCGAGCACCAGGCTCACGTTCTCGCGCGAGACGCCGAGGTCGTCCGCCAGTTCCTGGTGGCTGGCGCTCACCGGGCTGCCGCACGCAAGGATCAGTGATGCGACCCGTTGATCGAGCCGGAAGAAGGTCGCCTGCTCGACCAGATCCATGACCAGCTCGAGCCGACGCGCGATCGCGACATGCACGGAATGTGCGAAATCGGGCGAGTCGTCCACCAACTCGCGAAACAGCGCGCCCTGGATCACGACCACCTGCGCATCCGTCTCCGCGACGACGCGGGCGCCGAAGCGCCAGCGGGCCAGCAGGCCCGATGCCGACAGCAAACAATGATCGCCGGCGCGCAGCCGGTATAGCAGCATGTCGGGCGCGGCGCTTCCGACCTTGAGCACGCGCGCAACGCCGTGGAGGATAAACGGATAATGGATGACGAAATCGCGCGGTTCGAACAGGATGTCGCCCGCACTCGCGGTAATGCAGACACCACGTTCGAGTAACGCTTCTCGATGCTGCGCAGAAACCTGCTGCAGCGTTGGATAGATCTCGAACAGGCTCTCCTGCCAATCGGGGGCGTCGGTGGGCATGGCTACTCCGAGTCGGGCTCGCGATGAATTGTTTGTCGATAACATTCTAACCCCGAGGCGCCACGGCGCATCATCCCACCGACCCCCGATCGGGAGCGGCGCGTCGAATCAATACCAGGCCCTGCCTGCTTCCAGGAGGCTATGCTCCGCGTCGAACGCATAGCCTTCCTTGCCGATGTCGGTGACCGTCAGCCAATACAACCCGCCGTCGCCCGACAGGTTGAACTTGGCCTCGCCGTTGCCGCTGGTCGTCGTCGACTGGTCCAGCGTCGAACCGTCCGGCAGCGTCCACGTCGCGCTCACGGTTGCGCCGGAGATGGGACCACGATTCTCGTCGAGTACCGTGACCGTTCCGGCGAAACCGACCGATCGGCCCTTGGATCTTGCGTCCAGGTAGATGTCGGCCGATCGCAGCACGGTCGACGCGCTCGGCAGCGATGCGTCGGTGTCGACGGCGTTCAGGAACGTACTGGTCGATCCGTAACCGCCGCCGGCAACGGCCGTCATGACGTAGGCCGTATCGCCGTTGGCGCTGAAAGCGGCGCCTGTGTCGACGAACACGTCCCGTCCGGCATCGTCCGGCGGAAACTCCATGCGCCACAGCGAAGCGCCGTTCGACGTGTTGATCGCCTTCAGCGCCGGCGGATGTGTATGGGTACCCGATGTCGGCATCAACAGCATCGACTCGGTCGGATCGACGTCGGGCAGGCCGACGTTCTCCTCGAGGGTTCGATTCCACCGGCCGATGCCGAACGGATCGATCGCGTATACGGTACGGCCCTGATTCACAGCGTAGTGCATGCCGCTCTGGCCCATGGCGGACTCGCGCGCACCCGTGAACGGCGGATACTCGAACATCCACACGAGCGACGCGTCGGGCGTGTAAGCCGAATCGCCGATGTGCCAGGTGCCGTCCAGCGGGCTGACCTGCGGCCGCTGGTTATTGCCGCCGATCGTGAAGACCGATGCGCCGTCGCTGAGGCGTACGGCTCGCGTGTGCGCGTTGGCGTAGAAATACAGCTGCTGGTCCCGACCGTCGGACGTCGGGCCGAACGCGAGCTCGGTGTAGCCGACGAAGGTCCTGGAATAGACCTCCGGGTTCGTCCAGCGGACCACCGGGCCGGCGGGCATATCGGCGAGCGAGAAAACGCCCATGCCGCTCGATGCCACGGCGTAGACATGTCCGTCCGGACCGACCGCGACATCGATCAGGACAAACGCGCGCGGTGTCTGCGTGAACGTCCACTTCAGGCTGCCGTCCGCGTTATAGGCCTTGATCCAGTTTTCGTTACCGGTATAGATAGTGCCGTCGGGGCCGACGTCCAAGCCCTTGCTGCCGGCCTCGGCGACCGACCACAACAACGTACCGTCGGGCGCAACCGCAAACAGATGATCGAACACGTCCACGGCGTAAATCGTTCCGTCGGGTCCGACCACCGGACGTACGTTCGAGTAAGGCCCGGCGAGTTGCACGCGCCATTTCAGATGCAGTTCGGGCTGCGGACCGCCGCCGCCACCACCGCCGCCGTTGCCGCCGCCGCCTTTCCCGCCGCCGCCCTTGGCGGCCGGAACCGGGAATGCCAGAAATAAAGCCGCGAGACCGACCAATAACGCTATCGGCCAGGTTGTCACGAATGCAGCGGGCTTGTTTGCCGTATCGGAGTTAAGTGAAGAAAGCATTGCGCACCTCCTCGACCCCCGGAGACTGCGGGGGGCAACATACGATTATCCGCTCGCAGTGCGGCGAGTTCAGTAATAAACATTACCGTCGGAGGAGGTTTCGGCATACCCGTCGGCGCCGATCTCTTTCCACAGGTCGGGGCGAATAGGAAGTATAAGCCGCTCAGCCGATCTGACCGGGGCGGTGCGCGGCTCGGGTGCGCGGGATCGATCGGCACGGCCTCCCGGCCGCACCGTAGAGGATAGCAATTTCAACGCTCTGTAATGTTCATCACTGACGCCACGACGGTGGGTCGCTACAATTCATATAGGAGATTATGCGCCCCGCCGGGCGTGATCCTGGCGGGCTTCGCAAGCCAAGGAGGTCGCCATGAAAAGGATTACTGTGCTCGCAACGCTCGGCGTGGTGCTCGCACTCTCCGCCGCCGCCGATGTTCCCATGTACGACGCCCAGTTCGCGGGGCCCGGCATCTCGGCGACGACGAACGATGTCGGGGTCACCGTCGGCAACGACTCGACGGTCTACCCTGGGGGACCGTGGGTGAATGACGGTAGCGGGCCTCGCCCCCTGCCGCTCCCTCCGGGGACCGCCGCTGCGCGCGTCAGCGACATCAACGACGCCGGCACGATCGTCGGGACGGTCTACACGGACGGTCAACTCACGAGCGATCTGCCCGCGGTCTGGACGCCGAACGGCACCGGTGGCTATGACGTCAAGTTTCTCCCGCTCGCAGGGAGCGCGACCCGTGGCGGCGCCATCGCGATCAACGACGTCGGCCAGATCCTCGCCCGCGGCTTCGGGATCGACGGGGTGCTGCCGACCTACCGCGCCTACGTGATCGACGGCGCGGCCGTCGTGCCGCTGGGCCTCGCCAACCCGATGACGATCAATGACAACGGGATCGTGCTCACGAATCACACGATCTTCGACTACTCGACGATGACCGACCTTGGTCTGCCCGCACCGCCCGACGGGGTCAGTGCGATCGGCATGTACCCGTCCGACCTGAACGACAACGACCAGGCGATCATCACAATTCTGAAGACCATCATCGGCCACACCCGCTACGAGGTCATCGGCATCTATACGCTGGGGGTCGGCTGGACCACCGTCACCGGCGTCGGCTTCAACTTCGCGTCCGGTGCGATGAACGATCAGGGTGACTTTCTCGTCACCGGCGGCGCCTGTTCCATGATGGTGTATCTCCAGGGTCTCGGCTACTACTGCCCGTCGTCGCTGCTCGATCCCGACGAAGTAGATTGGCAGGTCGGACGAGCGCTCGACATCGCCAACGATCGCACCCTGCTCGTCCAGGGCTCCAGTTCGTCGACCGTTGAGTCCGGCACCGTCAGGATGACGCCGAACGGTCTGCTCCCCGTGCCGGCCGCCCCGATCAACGTCGTCGCCACGCCGCACGTTCCGACGGCACAACAGAACTTCGTCAGCATCGACCTCGGCTGGCAGCCGGCGGACACCCTGACGCGCAGCTACATCGTGGAACGGCAGGGTCCCGACGACATCGACTTCGTATCGGTCACGTCGACGACGAATCGCTTCTACCGTGACATGGCCGTCATCAGTGGTGCGAAGTACGAATATCGGGTGATCGCTGTCGGCCTGGCCGGGAACTCCGCACCGTCGGCGACGGTGAGCGCCGTCGCGCCGGACCAGGGTGACACCGAGGCACCGGTCATCGTCTCAATCTCTCTGCAGGACGGCGACGTCGTCTCCGGGGTCGTGACGATCGAGGTGGTCGCCACCGACAATGTCGGCGTGCGGCTGATCACCGTCAATGCGCCCGGGATGCGGCAGCGCTGCGACACCTGGGACAGCAGCACGGCCAGCTGCCGCTGGGACACCAGGGATCTCGCGGAAGGTCCGGCCACCATCTACGTCACAGCGAGCGACGCCATGAACAACGGCGACTTCGAGCTCGTTACCGTCACCGTCGAGGCCAGCGACACCGGTGGCGGGGGCAAAGGTGGCGGTGGCGGCAAAGGCGGCGGCGGCAAAGGCAACGGAGGCGGACCGAAGAAGTAGCAGCCTGCGCCAGCCGGATCGATACAGGACCTCTGCGGCGCCCTTGCGCCGCAGGGGTCGGTGTCAAACTCGCCAGTCGCCTATTCCTTTTCTACGTCCTGCAAACAGAGCTCGCTGCCTCGCCTTATTCCATGGCATTTGACTTTCTTGCCGACCAACGCCGCGAATAGGAAGTATAAGCCGCCTTTGTTTGAGCAGCGGATTCGGTCGAATCGGTAGAGGCGTGGGCATCGGCGAGGGACTCATCACCGGGTCGGGGGCGCAAATGCCGCCGCCTCCTCCCCCGTAACGGCGGGC
>JBLYYV010000274.1:0-2522 GCA_048550095.1 Gammaproteobacteria bacterium | reverse complement strand
GACGGACCTGGATGGCCATTCGGCCGGAGCAAGCACCACCGAATGCGGGAAGTCAAAGACAACGACGTCCGGCCCCGCACGCATTTCACGGTCGATGATGCGCGCGCCTTCCGCATCTCGATCGGTTGCGACCGGTACTGGCAAGTGCCCGAATAACTTACTGATTTTTATTATCTTTTCTATAATTTCCGGACGCTCGACGGGGGCCCAGGTCACGAGCTCATCGCAGCATCTGTCGACCTCGGCCTGGTGCCGCGCCCGCTGCTCGACGGTGCTCGGCATCACGAGCTTTATCGTGAACGCTCCACCCTTCAAACCCCGCAAGATTTGTGTCGTGCGAATCTTCCCGCCCGAGTCGGCGGGGAACAGGAATCTCGGCGATACGAATAGCAATACTGGACGCATGATCGACGCTACCGACTAGCGATAAAGCTCTCGCTGGCGAAATTCTCCGGGCACTACTCCGACGCCTCCCGCTTCAGGAAACCGCTGAACATCAGCAAGGCCCAGATCGGGGGGCTGAAGTCGCGTGCGCCGGACTCATGCTGCTCGACGACGCGCCGGAGCGTTCGTTGATCGAAAATACCGGCATCACCGAGTTCCGGCCCGAGCAAACGTTCGCGCACCTTGTCTCGCAACGGCCCGCGGAACCAAGCCGCAAGCGGCACCGCAAAACCCATCTTGGAGCGGTAGAGAATCGAATCGGGCAACTTCGACTCGAGTGCCTTTTTGAAAATATATTTTCCTTCGCGGCCCTTGAGCTTCAGTTCGGGTCCGATCCCGGAAACCCAATCGACAAACTCGTGGTCCAGCAATGGCACCCTGACCTCGAGGCTGTGCGCCATACTCGCGCGATCGACCTTGGTCAGGATGTCACCGGGCAGGTAGGTCTTGAAGTCCAGATACTGGACCAGCGACAAGGAGTCCCGCGTCGGCGCGCGCTCGGCGTGATAGCGAAAAACCTCGTGAGCGCCGTAGCCTTGTAACTCACGCTGAAACGACGGGGCGAACAGCTGGTCACGAAGGCCACCCGGAAGGAGCGATACGCTGTGCAGGTAGCCCTCAATACTCGACCGTCCGATCGCCTCCAAAGTCGACTTGGCACGAAAGATCTTCGGCGCCCAATCCAGCTTCGGATAGATAGCGCCCAACGTGCCGAACAAGGGGCGGCGAACAGGATCCGGCAACACCGAACGAACGCGCTCCTCGTATGCGTGCCAACGATAGCGTCGATAACCGGCGAAATTCTCGTCGCCGCCATCGCCGGAAAGGGCTACTGTGACGTTGCGTCGCGCGAGCTGGCAAACTCGATACGTCGGAATCGCAGAGCTATCCGCATAGGGCTCGTCGTAGAGGCCGACCAACTCATCAATGAGGCTGAAATCGTTCGGGTCGACCTGCTCCACTTTGTGCGCGCACCCAAATTGTTCAGCGACCTGGGCTGCATATTCGGATTCGTTGAACTTCGGATCGCCAAAAGAGATTGAGCAGGTGTTGACGGGATCCGCGGAGATGTCCGCCATCGTTGCGACGACAGCGCTCGAATCAACGCCGCCGGAAAGAAACGCGCCGAGCGGGACTTCGGCGATGAGGCGCCGTTCTACGGAGGCACGCAGGCGCTCTCGCACCTCATGCTCGATATCCCCCTGCGGCGTCTCACCGTGCGGAACGAAAGCAACATCCCAGTATTGGCGAGCCTCCGGAAAAGGCTTTCCTCGCTCGATCAACAAGGTATGACCGGGCGGTAGTTTGAAAGCATCAGCGTAGATCGTTTTCGGATCGGGCACGTAGCCAAACGTAAGATAGTCTTCGACCGCGTCCGGCCGAATCTTGCGCGCGAGCGCAGGATGGCGCATCAATGACTTCAGCTCCGAGCCGAATACGAGCAATGAATCCGGCGTGAGGCCATAGTAGAGAGGCTTGATGCCCAGGCGGTCGCGCGCCAGGAACAGGGTATTCTTCTTTCGATCCCAGATCGCAAAAGCGAACATGCCGTTGAAACGCTCGACGCAAGCCTCACCCCACTCTTCCCACGCGTGCACGATGACTTCGGTATCGCATCGAGTCCTGAAGCGATGGCCGAGTTCGAGCAATTCTTCCGTCAGCGGTTGAAAATTATAGATTTCGCCGTTGTACGTTACGGTCACCGTTTCGTCTTCGTTGTAGAGCGGCTGCTTGCCTCCCTCGAGATCGATGATCGACAGTCGTCGGTGTCCCAGGCCGACACCCGGCTCGACGTGGTAGCCCGAACCGTCTGGCCCCCGATGAACCTGAGACTCGTTCATTCGCTCGAGCACCGCCCGACCAATGTCCCGCGTCTCCTTTAAATCGAAAATACCGGTGATTCCGCACATCCTGCCCTGATACTCCTTGCTGCCTAGCCCGCTTCCGACACCGAATCGTAGAGCTCAACATACCGATCGACCATCACTGCCAAACTGAATTTTTCCACTGCGCGACGCCTGGCCGCACGACCGTGGCTGACGACCAGCGCCGGCTCGTCCAGGTAGCGGCGGATCGCG
>JBLYYV010000273.1:0-5995 GCA_048550095.1 Gammaproteobacteria bacterium | reverse complement strand
GTCGATTCTGTCGAGCCGCGCCAGTTGTTCCAGGTACAGCGAATGCTTGGCGATCATCGCGGCATCCGTGGACGACGCATCCTGCAGCAACACTGCCAAGGGCTTGCCGGGCGCGATATCCATCTCGCCGCGAATCTGCCGAACGCCGAGTACGAACTGTTGAATCCACTCCAGCTCGCTTTCTGCCGTTGCGTCGGCCGGGTAGTCAGCCGCGGCCGGGTAGGGCTGCTGCATGATCGACGCGTCGTCCCCTACCGGGCCTGTGAGCGGCGCGACGCGCTGCCAGATTTCTTCGGTGATGAATGGAATCAGCGGATGCAAGGAGCGCAGTAATGCTTCGAGCACGCCGGTCAGTGTTGCCCGGGTGGCCGCCTTTTCCGCCGGTGACGCATCGCCCTGCAGGATCGGCTTCGACAGCTCGAGGTACCAGTCGCAGTACTCGTTCCACGTAAACTCGTAGAGCGCTTTCGCGGCGAGATCCATGCGGTAATGGGTCAGGTTGTCTTCGACCGATGCAATCATGCGGCCGAACCGCGACCGGATCCAGCGGTCCGGCAGACTCATCGCATCCGTGTCGATCGCCTCGTGACCGGCCCCTTCGACGTTCATCAGAACGTAGCGCGACGCGTTCCAGATCTTGTTACAGAAATTTCGATAGCCCTCGATCCGATGCAGATCGAAGCGAATATCGCGGCCGGTCGTCGCCAGGGCGGCGAACGTGAAGCGCAGCGCGTCCGTGCCGAACTCCGGGATGCCGTTCGGGAAATGTTTACGCGTCGCTTTCTCGATCTTCGGCTTCAGGTGCGGCTGCATCAGTCCGGACGTTCGCTTTGCGACGAGGGTCTCGAGGTCCGTGCCGTCAATCAGGTCGAGTGGGTCGAGAACATTGCCTTTGGACTTCGACATCTTTTGCCCGTCCTGATCGCGGATCAGGCCATGGATATACACTTCGCGAAACGGCACGTCGCCGGCGAACTTCAGGCCCATCATGATCATGCGGGCCACCCAGAAGAAGATGATGTCGAAACCGGTAACGAGAACGTTCGTCGGGTAGAACGCTTTCAGCTCCGGCGTCTCGTCGGGCCAGCCGATCGTCGAGAACGGCCAGAGTCCCGAAGAGAACCATGTATCCAATACGTCTTCGTCCTGCGCCAGGTCTAGGGAGGCGTCGAGGCCGTATTTCCCGCGTGCCTCGGCCTCGGATCGCGCGACGTAGACATTACCCTCGGGGTCATACCAGGCCGGGATGCGATGGCCCCACCAGAGCTGGCGGCTGATGCACCAGTCCTGGATGTTGTGCATCCATTCGTAGTAGGTCTTGTCCCAATTCGCCGGGATGAATCGAATACGACCGGTCTCGACAGCTTCGATCGCGGGTTTCGCCAGCGGTTCTGCTTTTACGAACCACTGGTCCGTCAGGAACGGTTCGACGACGTCGCCGCTGCGATCCCCGCGCGGCACCATCAGTTTGTGATCGTCGACGCGCTCGAGCAGGCCGGCCGCGTCCATGTCCGCGACAATTCGCTTGCGCGCGTCGTAGCGTTTCATGCCGCGATAGGCTTCCGGCGCATTGTCGTTCAGCGCCGCGTCGATCGTGAACACGTTGATCAGATCGAGGCCGTGACGCTGGCCGACCTCGTAGTCATTGAAGTCGTGCGCCGGCGTGATCTTGACGCAACCCGTACCGAACTCCGGATCGACGTAGTCGTCGGCGATGACCGGAATTTCGCGGCCGCACAGCGGTAATTGGACCGTCTTGCCGATCAGGCCCGCATATCGATCATCATCGGGATGCACCGCGACGGCCGTATCCCCGAGCATCGTCTCCGGGCGCGTCGTCGCCACGACGAGGTGACCCGAGCCGTCGCCCAGCGGGTAGCGGAAGTGCCACATGTGGCCGGATTCCTCTGCCGACAGGACCTCGAGATCGGATAGCGCGGTGTGCAGCACCGGGTCCCAGTTCACGAGGCGTGTGCCACGGTAGATCAGGCCTTCGTCGTGCAGGCGGACGAACGCCTCGATGACCGCGCGCGAGAGATCGGGGTCCATCGTGAAGCGCTCGCGGTTCCAGTCGACGGAACTGCCCATGCGGCGCATCTGTCGCTGGATCGTGTCACCGGACTCGGCTTTCCACTCCCAGACCTTGTCGAGGAAACGCTCGCGCCCGAGCTCGAGCCGCGACTGCTCCTGCGCCGCGAGTTGCCGTTCGACGACCATCTGCGTTGCGATGCCCGCATGGTCGGTGCCGGGTTGCCACAGCGTCCGGTCGCCGCGCATGCGGTGATACCGTGTCAGCGCATCCATGATCGTGTGCTGGAATGCGTGCCCCATGTGCAGTGTGCCCGTCACATTCGGCGGCGGAATCATGATGCAGTACGGGTCGCCGTCGCCGGACGGCGCAAAAAAGCCGGCCGATTCCCAGCGTTCGTACCAGCGGCTTTCTATCGCCGCAGGCTGATAAGTCTTTTCCATCTGTTTAGTGTAAGGCGAGAATAAGTAAGAGCGACTACGCTATTTTATGGGTATTCGGCTCGAAGCCGTTATCCCGGTAAAAAGCGAAGCGCGTGCGGCCGGCCTGCCGGCCGGCTTCAGATGCATCGATGATCTCGGCGATGCGGCCGAAGCGGTCGAAGAAACTCGGAATGGAGTCGGCGAGGTTGATTAATAGATCGCCGGTAGCATCGGTGTCGGGCGCATGGCCGATCGTAACCGGGGTCTGGTTGTCGGGATCGCCGGGTTCGACCTGGTGCGGAATGAAGCTCCCCGCCCTGAAGGTCCATAGCAGTTCGTCCAGTTCGCGCGCGCGGGCGGCATCGTCGACATGGGCGTAGGTGCGGTTGCGGAGGGTGTAGGCCTTCTCGGTCAGCCGACACGCGAATCGCAGCCGCGAAGCAGCGTCGGCGCTCGCCAGGACATAGAAGTCGACGCGGATTGATGCGTTGCTCACTGCGTACACGCGGGTTCGTGCGATCAGGCGACGCTATCGAGGTACTCGAGCAGCAATGGAATCGGGCGGCCGGTCGAGCCCTTCTTCGGGCCCGTGAGCCATGCCGTTCCGGCAATGTCGAGATGCGCCCAGTCGACGTCCTTGACGAACTCGGCCAGGAAGCAGCCGGCCGTAATCGTGCCCGCGTAGCGACCGCCGATGTTCGCGAGATCCGCAAAGTTGCTCTTCAGCAGTTCCCGGTACTCGTCACCGAGTGGCAGCCGCCACGCCGGATCGTCGGCGTTGTCGCCGGCCTTCTGCAGGGCCTTCGCCAGTTTGTCGGAGTTCGACAGCAAGCCGCTGCGGTGTTTGCCGAGCGCCACGAGACAAGCTCCGGTCAGCGTCGCGATATCGATGACCGCGCGGGGCTTGTACTTTTGCACATACGTCAGCGCATCGCACAGAATCAGTCGACCCTCGGCATCGGTATTCAGGACTTCGATCGTTTTGCCGGCCATCGACGTGACGACGTCGCCCGGCTTGGTCGCAATGCCGCTCGGCATGTTTTCACAGGCCGGCACGCAGCCGATGACGTTGAGCGGCAGCTTGAGGGTTGCGATTGCCTCCATGCACCCGAGTACCGTGGCGGCGCCGCACATGTCGAACTTCATCTCGTCCATCGCCGCGCCCGGCTTCAGCGAGATGCCGCCGGTATCGAACGTGACGCCCTTGCCGACGAGGGCGATCGGCGCCTTCTTCTTGGCCGCGCCCGAGTAGCGCATGACGATCAGTTTGGCCGGTTCGACGGTGCCGGCCGTGACGGACAGCAGCGACCCCATGCCGAGTTTCTTCATCTCGGCCTCGCCGAGTACCTCGACCTTCAGCTTGTCGTTGCCACGTGCAATCTTTTTCGCCGTGGCGGCGAGATGTGACGGCGTGCATACATTCGCAGGCAGGTTGCCGAGTTCGCGCGACAGCCGCATGCCCGCGCCGATCGCTGCACCGCGTTTCAGGCCCTTGCGAAGGTCGGCGGCCTTCCCGGAGCCCGCCAGCAAACTGAGCGACTGTATTTCGTTGTCGGTATCCTGCGCATCGGACCGGGTGGTCGTGAAGCGATAGCCCGCGTTCTGCCAGACTTCCGCGGCAATCGATGCACGGCGTGCCAAGTCCGCGCCTTTCACCGGTTCGAGGTGCAGGGCAGAGGTCGCATCGGTGTGGCGCGTTTTAGCCAGCGCCGAGTATGCCGCCAGCATCGCTTTCCGATATTGCTTGCGGTTGAACTTTGCTTTTTCTCCGCAGCCGACCAGCATGATGCGCTGCGCAGGCAGCGCGCCGCCGGAGCGCGCGATCAGCGTATCGCCGATCTTGCCGCGAATATCGCCGCCGGTGACCAGGTCGGTGATGAGACCGTCGCAGGCGGCGTCGACCGCTCGCGTGTTCGCCGTCAGTGGCCCTGACGAGAACACCGGCAGGATCAGGCAGGATGTCTTCAGCTTCGTGGCAGCACCGGTCTTGACTTCAAACCGCATCGAAATCTCCATTGATTCTTGTTTCGCACAGGCTGCCTGCGGTTTCGATCAAAACTTGACTCACGCGTTTGCGTAGCCCGATGATAGTGGCAGGCTTTTCGTCCATTCCGGGCACGAATGCCGCGTAGTTTACTCGATTCTTTAAATGCTGGCTAAGCATGGGAAACGATGCCCAATGAGACACCGGACCCGCCGCCGAGCACGAGTTTTTTCATGTCGAGCATTCTGAGCCGCTACATACTGAGGGAAACCGCGCAGACGTGGCTGGTCGTGACCGTCGTGTTGTTGCTGATCCTGCTGACCAATACTTTCGCCCAGGTTCTGGGCGACGCGGCGTCGGATAAATTACCTAAAGACGCCGTGTTTCATGTCATGGCGCTGACGTCGCTCCAGTACCTGACGATATTGATCCCGATCGCGTTGTTCCTGTCGATCATGCTCGCGCTCGGGCGGCTGTATCGCGACAGCGAGATGTCCGCGCTGATGGCGTGCGGCATCGGGCCGGCCGCACTGTATCGGCCGTTATCGTTGCTCGCCGTCGTGCTGGCGCTGATCGTCGGCTGGCTGGCGCTCGACGTATCGCCGGGAGCGATCTACAAGATCCAGTTAATCGCGGAAGAGACGAAGAAGCGCCTGGACCTGCGCGTTCTCGAGGCCGGCCGTTTCATCAGCCTCGGCGAGGCAGACGCCGTCATGTACGCGGAGACGATCACGGATGCCGGCGTGCTCGGCAACGTCTTCGTTCAGCGGGCCGACGGCGCCGATGTCGAGGTGATCGTCGCCAGCCGCGCATGGCAGGAGCAGTCCGAAGACGCCAACGTCAAGATACTGACCTTCGCCGACGGGCGGCGCTACAAGGGCGAGCCCGGGCAGCCCGAATTCGAGATCGTCTCGTTCGAACAGCACGGTATTCCTTACACACTGCCGGACTCGCGGCCGGTCAAGATGAAGCCCGAATCGCGCCCGCTGATTGACCTGATCGGCGCCGACGACCCGGAGCTCAAGGCCGAATTCCAGTGGCGACTGTCGGTGCCACTGGCCACCCTCGTCCTGACCGTGATCGCGGTGCCTCTGAGCCGCAGTCAACCGCGACAGGGGCGTTACGGCGGGCTCGCCGCCGGCGTTCTCGTCTACATCATCTATGTGGACCTGCTGGCGGCCGGCAAGGTCTGGGTCGAGCGTGAACAGGTGCCTCCCATACTCGGCGTTTGGTGGGTGCATGCGCTGTTCCTGCTCGTCGGCGGCATCCTGCTGGCGCGTCAGTTCGGCTACCTGAACCGGCTGACGTTCAGGGGGCGCTAGCATGAGAGTTATACGACGGTATCTGTTCCGGTCCATCGTCACGACGACGGGCCTGGTGATGAGCGTATTGATGGGGCTGGCGGTATTCCTCGAGTTCGTGACGCAGCTCGACGACATCGGTACCGGCGAATACGGTCTGTTCCAGGCCCTCATCTATTCCTTCCTCAAACTGCCGAACATTGCGTATCAGATGCTGCCGATGGCCGTGTTGCTCGGCTCCCTGCTGGGCCTCGGTGCG
>JBLYYV010000272.1:0-6858 GCA_048550095.1 Gammaproteobacteria bacterium | reverse complement strand
GTGGCTATTCAATGCTCGCCTTGCGCCGTCATGCGGCATCGCTGGGTTGTCGAAGCTGCGCGGATTTCCGCCGCCCAGAGCGGGGAGGATTTGCGACGCGCGAAACCTGCGGCGGCCATCCCTGGCCGCCTCCGGAGCGACTCCGCCTCGCTCCCGCGTCCTGCTTCGCTCGGCTACGCCGCCGCTCCCTGCAAACCCTCCCCGCTCTGGGCGGCTACTCCGGTCGCGAGGTTGAGCTCCGAATACTCGAATTCGGTCTCTGAGCCTGAACTCGAGCCGACTGCGTGAGGGCAAGATTCTCGATTTCACCCTCGAGCGCTTCGGCCGGGCACTCCGGCAACCTGATCGAACTGGGAGATCGGAGAGCGCTGGAAACTCTTTTCCTAAGTCTTCGCAGGAAAAGAATTTGCAGCGGTAGGCCGATCGGTGGTGATCTCGGACTTCTCCCTCACGGAGTGATAGCTCAATTACTCTTGGGCGCTGATTAAGTTTCTTCGCACAAAAAAAAGCGGCCGGCGAAGTGCCGGCCGCTTTCTAGCTCAAAGAGCTCTCCGTTACCGGAGCAGACCCAGGATGGCCTGCGGGACGGCGTTGGCTTGCGCCAGTACCGCGACACCCGCTTGCTGCAGGATCTGTGCCTTCGTCAGGTTGGCGGTTTCAGCAGCGAAGTCCGCGTCCATGATCCGGCTGCGGGCGGACGAGAGATTCTCGGATACCGTCTGCAGGTTAACGATCGTGGACTCGAAGCGGCTCTGGATACCACCGAGCTGACTACGGAAGGACGAGACGCCGGTCAGGGCCGCATCCGCGCGCTGGATTGCCGTATTGGCATTCGCAACGCTCGTGACGTCAACCGTAGACAGCGTGACGTTGTCGACCGCGATGGACGTGCCGGTGAAACCGATGTCCGTCTGCGTGCCGCCGAGGGTGATGTTCTCGGACGAGCTCAGCGTCAGCGTGCCGCGCAGCACCGTGTTGGTGCCGGCATTGTCGCTCGGCTGCGCAAGACCCGCGCCCGAAACCGTGCCGCCGGTGCCGTTGGCAATGGTCTCAGCGACGTTGATGTTGCGGCCGTCAGCGGCAAGCAACGTGACCGTCGTACCGGAGACGCTGGCCGACACACCCGTCTGCGTTGAGAACAGGTTGATCTGCGCGACGACGTCGGCAGCCGACAGCGACGCGCCGTCAGCGATGTTGTCGGTGCCCGCGTAGATGTCGGAGTTGTTGATCGTCAGGTTGTACGTCGAGAGGCCGCCAGCACTCGAGACCGTGGCGAAAGCGCCGGCCTGGCTGTTGGTCGCTGTAGCCGTCAGGCCGGAAACGCCGGCCGAGTTGATGGCCTGCAGCTTCGCGTAGGCGCTGTCGGTCGTCTGGCCTTCGCCGGTGCCGGCCGTCGTGGCGCCGATGTCGACTGCCGTACCCTGACCAACCGCGATCGTGACCGAACCGTCGGTCAGCGCGTTAGCGGAAACACCACCAACAGAGTCGCTGGTGGCCGTCGCGATCTGACCGATCTGATCGGCGCGGACGCCGGTCGTCAGGTTGACCGCGATGGTCTCGCCGACGTTCGCGCCGACCTGGAACTGCGCCGAGCCGAACGTGCCGTCGAGGACCTTCTGGCCGTTGAACGACGTCTGCGAAGCGATTCGATTGACTTCTTCGATGCGCTGCTGAACTTCCTGGTTCAGAGCGGCGCGGTCGGAAGCCGAGTTCGTCGCGTTCGCCGACTGTACCGCCAGCTCACGAATGCGCTGCAGGTTATTGGTCAGCTCGTCGAGAGCCGATTCCGCCGTCTGCGCAAGCGAGATGCCGTCGTTGGCGTTTCGTACGGCCTGGTTCAGGCCCCGAATCTGCGTGGTGAAACGAGTTGCGATCGCAAGTCCCGCGGCGTCGTCCTTGGCGCTGTTGATGCGCAAGCCAGACGAGAGGCGCTGCAGGGATGTCGAAAGCATGCTGTCAGAACGCGAGAGGTTGCGCTGAGCGTTCAGCGACATCACGTTGGTGTTGACGATTGCAGGCATGGTGCCCTCCTTAATTTCCTAAAAGAAGCCGCTTGGTACGGTCCCGTCCTTGCGGTTTCTTCACCTCTGGTGAGTGCCTCACGTGGGACCTGTGTGGCTTTACATCAGGGTTATCGGCGCCCCCGCGGCGAACTTGACCCGAACGGGTGTGACGCGGTTCTCAAATTTGGCGGTGGGCGGCTGGAGCCCGCTTGTCCTGCGGTTCCCGGGCGACAATGCCAAGTGCAAGAAATACTTGCTATCGCCGGGCCCAGCGGGCAGTATCGCGCCTGCGATCTACGTTCTGGTCTGCTTTTCAATGATTCGCCCTGTTCTGGGCGCTTGCTTCAAGTCACCCACTACGACAAGGTTGTTCGTTACCGCGCCCGATATGTGCGTGGGCTTTTATATATGGAGGCCAGATATGGCTACAGGAACAGTTAAATGGTTTGACCCGGCTAAAGGATTTGGATTTATCCAGCCGGAAGACGGCAGCAAGGACGTGTTTGTCCACGTCAGCGCTGTCGAGCAAGCTGGGCTGGGCACCCTCAACGAGGGCCAGCGCATCAGCTTCGAAGTCGTCAACGAGCGCGGCAAGTCGGCAGCGGGTAATCTCAAAGCCGAGTGATTGCCAGCAAGTTTGCTGACTAATCGGAAAAATCCGGCCTCGTGCCGGATTTTTCTTGTCCGGCGTTTACAAGCCGTTGGCCGCAGCGGGACAGACGGACCGAAGTCGCAATCGCTCGATGGCCGCTGTGTGCCTGCCTGAGAGCGCCCTATGGCGCCTGTTTCGCTCGTGCATCGCGCCCGGAATCAGGCCCATCAGGCCATAACCGATGCCGGCTGATTCGGCGGCTGTCTTCTGGCAGACTGTCGCCCCACGACCTGCCGGTGGCCCGAATGTAAACACAAACACATGCTTTCCGGGACGCCGCCGTCGCCGCGAACGAATTCACGAAGATGCTCCGCCAATTTGATGTCAGCCTGTTGAGCAACGTGCCCAAGAAAACACCGCTAGCTTTGCTGCGGTATTTTGCGATCGCACTCGTGGCGATACTGATTCAGGAGGAAGCGGCCGCGTCGTTCGAGGTGCAGCGGATCCTGATCGGCGACATACCGGACGGGACGCCGGGGCTGGGCGGCGCGCTTCGGCCGAGGCGCGACGAGTATCTGGGGGACTATGGCACCTCGAGTATCGAACCGCTGTATCTCTACGAGGGCAGATGGCTGTATTCCAACGGCATGTCGGGCGGCGTGCACATCGTCGACACCGATTGGTTCTTTTTCGATCTGAACGCGCGTTTCCGGTTCACGAAACTGGACCCGGGTGACGTAAAGCGGCTCGGTGAGGGTCTGGAGACGCGGGATTCCACGGTCGAAGCGGGGTTCGCGACCGGACTGCGAACCACTATCGGCGATCTGCGGGTCGAGTGGGGGCGCGACGTTCTGCGTCGGCACGATGGCGAGAGTCTCGAGCTGACCTACCGCTATACGTTCGATAACGACGACTTCAGGTTCTCGCCGTTCATCACGGCGTCATTCCTCGATGCGAACCTCGCCAACTACTACTACGGCGTCACAGAAGCCGAATCGCAGGCGACCGGTCTCCCTGCGTATGAAGTCGGCGATACGACGAATGTGTCAATCGGACTCAATTCATACTGGCAGGCGACCGAACACATTTTCGTGTTCGCCAATCTGGGCTTCGATATCCTGAATTCCGATATCGTCGACAGCCCGATCGTCAACGCGGACTTCGGGGCAGAGTTGTTCGTCGGCGCCGGCTATTTTTTTGGCTCTCTGCTCAACTCGAAATACGTCCCGTCGGACCGTGCCGGTGAATGGTCATGGCGCGTCCAATACGGGTATATAGGTGACTCGAATATCGTGCCCGAGCCGATGCAGGGCGACCTCCGTGGTAGCGAGCTGGTATCCACGAAAATTGCCGGTGCGGCGGTCGGCAAGCTCATCCAGGAAACCCGGTTTATGGATATATACGGGAAGTTCGCGGTCTATCGGCACTTCGAGGATGGCTTTCAGGACGATTTCTGGAGTTTCGCGCCCTACGTTATGGGTATCGGCAAGGGATACATGCCGTGGTCGGAGAACGTCGCGTTTCGCTGGGGTTTCGGTATGGGCCTGTCTTACGCGCAGCGTATTCCGATCATCGAGAAAATTAAGCAGGAGAATAAAAAGTCCACCGGCTCCAATCGACTTTTGACCTACCTGGAGTGGACGGTCGACCTCCCGATCGACGCCGTGATCAAATCCAGGCTAGTGGAAGGCTGTTTCGTCGGCGTCACCGTCGTGCACCGGTCCGGGCTATTCGGCTATTCACGGGCGAACGATGACGTGCGAGGTGGCTCCGACTACTACACGCTGCATCTCGAATGCCTGCGATGAGCGCGGCCGGATTCGCCGAGAGGCGGCCTACAGGACCCTGAACAGCGACATCTGGGCCGTCTGCGCAAACACCTTCTGTGCCGCTTCGAGGCTCGTCATCTGCGCCTGCAGGCTGGAGATGGCCTTGGCGAGATCGACATCCTGGATGCTCGACAGCGTTTGCTGCAGCTGAATCGTCAGTTCCTCGTTCGTGTCAGCCTGTTCCCCGATCACCGACAGGCGTGAGCCGACGGCGCTGCGGGTGTTCGATACGTTTTCGAGTGCGCGGTCCAGGTCGAGCAGGGTGGAGTTCAATTCGGTGCCGTTCTCCAGCGCCGTGACGAAGTTACTCATCGTGTCGAACATGCTCTGGAATCTGCTCGGCGCCACGTTGAACGTGTCGCCCGCATCCGGATCACCCTCGATCACCACCGCGGCGCCGTTGAAGTTGATCGTATCGCCCGACATGAATGCCCCGGATGCGACGACGCCACCGCCGCTGTCGGTGACTTCGTAGGTATCGGGCGCGGTAAAGGTGATCGTGTAGTTGTCCGTAACCCACGCGGATGGGTCGGTCACGGTCGGACTCTGAAAGAATGCGGTGCCGGTATTGGCGGCGTCCGCGGCGATCGAGTAGGTGCCGTTGCCGTCGCGAATCGCCATGAAGACTTCGGAGCCCGGGTGGCCCTCAGCGATATTGCGCTGATCGCCGATACGCTCGAAGCGAACGCCGTCATCGCCGTTGTACATGATCGTGCCGCCATTCTCCGTGAATGGCTGTGTCTTGACCCGGTTGCCCGAAAACAGATAACGGCCTTCGCCGTCCTGCGTGTTGGCGAGCCCGACCATGCCGCTGAGGATTTCGTCGACTTCTTCGGCAATCGCCTGCCGTGACCCGGTATCCAGTTTGCCGTTATTCGCCTGCAGCGCGAGTTCACGCGCGCGATCGAGCGAGTTTGTGAGCTTGTCGAGCACGCTTTCCTCGATGCTCAGGCGTCGGCGCGCCGTGTCGGCCGCCTTGCCGAAGTTCTCGAGCCGATCGAGGCTTTGTTGCAGCAGCGTCGCCTGCGCGGCGCCCGCCGGATCGTCTGCCGCCGTCGCGATGCGCCGCCCCGTGCTGACCTGGCGCTGGATCTCGTTCAGGCCGATCTGCCGGCTGCTGAAGTTACTGATCCATTGCATCTGGAACGATTTAGTCGATACGCGCATGTCGGCTATCCGAGCTCGTTGAGCAGGTTCTGGAACAATTGATTGGCAACGCTGATGACCCGGCTCGCCGCCATGTACGCCTCCTGATACTTCAGGAGGTTGACGGCTTCCTCATCGAGGTTGACGCCGGATACGCTCTCGATCTCCAGCTCGACTTGCTCGCGCAGCGCCGATTGCACCGAAAGCTCGTGACTCGATCGCGCCGCGACGGACCCGACATTCGCGACGAGGTTCGCGCCGATGTTGGCCAGCGACAGCTGCCCGCCGGCGAAATAGCCAGCGGAGGCGACCTGCGCCAGTTCTATGGCATTGCGGTTGTCGCCGCTGTTGCCGCCGGTCGATGCCAGCCTGAAAGTGTCGCCGGCCTCAGGCGTGCCCTGCACCTGCGTCGTCCAGCCGTTATAGCTGATGTCGCCGCCGTCGACGTAGGCTATCGGGCCTGTCAGGTCCGTACCGCCGGTGTCGAAGATCCGGAACGTCGTCGCATCGTCGAAGATGATGTCGACCGTCTGCAGAAGGTTCGTATCGGTGACGTCGTCTACGCCCGGCGGCGCAATCGTCGAATTGGACAGGTTTGCGAGCGAGCGCGTCGCGCTGACCGGCCCCGCTGCCGCGATCCTGGCGGGATCGTTGAGCGACATGACGAATTCGCCCGTCGCGAACTTGACGGGTTGCACGACGAACTTGTCACCGGCCGCCGCGCCCGCTGCGACCGTGATCTCCAGCCCGTCGATGACGAATGGATCGGCGCCGGTGCCGGTGCCCGTCGGGGTCACGACGGCCCCGTTCGCCGCATCGAAGAATTGCCACGTGGCGCCGTCGTAGCGCATCAGGTATTCACGCGGTTGCACCGAGGCGGCGTCGGCGAACGTCGCATTGACGCTGCCGGTGCCGCTATTGGCGGCACTGGCGGTCACGCGCGGCCCGAACGGCGAGAAGAAGTCGCCGCCGAGGTTGCCGTTCAGGTCCATGCCCTCGCGGTGTTGCGCATTGAATGCTTCGGTGATGCCGAGCGCCACCATGCCCAGGTCGTTGCGGGCCTGGCCGAGCGCCTCGTCGCGAAAGTCGAGCAGGCCGGCCAGCTTACCGCCGCCGACCTTGTCGGTGATCGATTGCAGCGTCGCGCCGTCGTCGTATGCGAGTTCGAGGCGCGCGCCATCAAATTCGTTCGGTTGCAGCGCGAGTTCGAACGACTGCGATGCCAGCACCAGCGGCTGACCGCTGCCGATCAGGACGTTAACCGAGCCGTTGTTCTGCCGTACGGCGG
>JBLYYV010000271.1:0-6223 GCA_048550095.1 Gammaproteobacteria bacterium | reverse complement strand
TAGATCAGCACGTGGAACGGGCAGTTCATCGGCTTGATCAGGTAGTCCTCGTTGTCCTCCTCCATCGGGTTGTACATGCCTTCCCGGTAGAAGTCGGTGTGCCCGGAGGTCTCCCACAGGACCTGGCGCGCGATGTGCGGCGTATACAGCAGCTCGTAACCGGCCGCGACGTGCTGGTCGCGCCAGAAATCCTCGACCGCACGTCGAATGCGCGCACCCTTCGGATGCCAGAACACGAGCCCGCCACCGGCTTCTTCCTGCAGGCTGAACAGGTCGAGATCTTTGCCGATACGACGATGATCGCGCCGCTCGGCCTCTTCGAGCCTCACGAGATACTGCTTCAGCGCTTTCTTGTCGGGCCAGGCGGTTCCGTAGATCCGCTGCAGCATCTCGTTGTTCGAGTCGCCGCGCCAGTACGCGCCCGCAACGCGGGTCAGCTTGAAGGCCTTCAGTGCGCCGGTACTCGGCACGTGCGGACCACGGCACAGGTCGATCCAGTCGCCCTGACCGTAGAGGCTGATTTCCTCGTTGCCGGGAATGCTCTCGATGATCTCGGCCTTGTAATGCTCGCCGATGCCCTTGAAGTACTCGACCGCCTCATCGCGCTGCATGACCTTGCGATGGACCGGCAAATCCTGGCTGACCAGGTCGGTCATCTTCGCTTCGATCGCCTCGAGATCCTCGGGCGTGAACGCGCGTTCAAAAGCGAAATCGTAAAAGAAGCCGTTCTCGATCACCGGGCCGATCGTGACCTGGGCTTCCGGAAACAGCTGCTGCACGGCCTGCGCGAGCAAGTGCGCCGTCGAATGCCGAATGATCTCCAGCCCATCTTCGTCCCTGCCCGTGATGATCGACAATTCGGCATCACGGTCGATGACGAAGGCCGTATCGACGAGATTGCCGTCCACACGACCGGCCAGCGCCGCCTTGGCCAGACCCGGGCCGATATCGGCCGCGACCCGTGCCACGGACACCGGCTCGTCGAATTGTTTCTGGCTGCCGTCGGGCAGCGTGATGACTGGCATCGCTCGATCTCGTTCGTTCAGCAAAAAGGGCGGCCCAGAGGCCCGCCCGGGGCCGGATTCTACCCCGAAACGCGCTCACCCGGTACCGAAGGCCGCGATTCATGGATGGGTGAACGCACCCGCCTAGGCATCGCGCGAAAAACCGGTCGACGAGCCCGCCTCATCCCCGGGGTTCGCCCGGATCCCCAGTCGATTGAGCGAGTCGGGAGCTATACCGCCTCGGCCGCCGGGATCCGGCACAGCGACGGTCCGAATAAAAAAAGAGCCGGGAAAATCCCGGCTCTTTTAATCTGGTAGGCGCGATTGGAGTCGAACCAACGACCTCTACCATGTCAAGGTAGCGCTCTAACCAACTGAGCTACGCGCCTGTCGTTCCGCGGCCATCTGCGACCGGGGGCGAAAAGATACCCAACCGGCCCGCCAACCGCAAGGACCGCTATCCCGCTTTCGTATCGGGCATTCCGAATCCCGCCCGGCGAATTTCGTCGATCTCGTCCCGCACCCGGGCGGCCTCCTCGAATTCGAGATCGCGCGCATGTTGATACATCTGTTTTTCCAGTTTCGCGATGCGTCGAAGCGCTTCGTCCGGCGTCAGATCGAGATAATCGGCCTTAGGTTCCGCGACTTTTCGCATCCGGCCCCTGCCCTTGCCTTCGGACCGCGCCCCCTCCATGACATCTCGCACCCGCTTGACGATCGTCTGCGGCGTTATGCCGTGCTCCTCGTTGAATTCGATTTGCCGGGTGCGGCGTCGATCGGTCTCGGCGATCGCGCGTTCCATCGAGCCGGTGATCCGATCCGCGTACATGATCGCCGTGCCGTTCACATTGCGCGCGGCCCGGCCAACGGTTTGAATCAGCGCACCTTCCGATCTCAGGAAACCTTCCTTGTCGGCATCGAGAATGGCGACGAGTGACACCTCCGGCATATCGAGCCCCTCTCTCAGGAGGTTGATGCCGACCAGGACGTCGAACTCGCCGAGGCGCAGGTCACGGATGATCTCCGTTCGCTCGACCGTGTCGATATCCGAATGCAGGTAGCGGACACGTACCCCGTGTTCCTGCAGATAGTCGGTCAGGTCTTCCGCCATGCGCTTGGTCAGGGTCGTGATCAGCACCCGCTCCTCGCGCGCCACGCGCAGGCTGATTTCGGACAGCACGTCGTCGACCTGGTTGCCTGCCGGCCGGATGTCGACCACCGGATCCAATAGCCCGGTCGGTCGAACGACCTGCTCCACCACGTTGTCGGAATGCTCCCGCTCATAGCGACCGGGCGTTGCCGACACAAAAATCGTCTGCGGGGAGATCTTCTCGAATTCATCGAATCGCAGCGGGCGATTGTCCATTGCCGACGGCAACCTGAACCCGTATTCAACCAGCGTCTCCTTCCTCGATCGATCCCCCTTGTACATGGCGCCGAGCTGGGGAACGGTCACGTGACCTTCGTCGACGATCAGCAGCGCGTCGTCGGAGATATAGTCGAACAGGCACGGCGGCGGCTCACCCGGTTCCCTGCCCGACAGGTAGCGGCTGTAGTTTTCGATCCCGGTGCAATAGCCGAGTTCGCGAATCATCTCGAGGTCGAAATTCGTGCGCTGTTCCAGTCGCTGCGCCTCGAGCAGCTTGCCGGCGTCGCGCAGCACCTTCAGGTGTTCCCGCAGCTCGACCCGGATCGCGTCGACGGCCTTCAGCATGACCTCGCGCGGCGTCACGTAGTGAGTCTTGGGGTAGATCGTCAGACGCGGAACCCGGCGCGACACCTCCCCGGTCAGCGGATCGAACCACGAGAGTTTCTCGATCTCCTGGTCGAACAACTCGACCCGCACGGCTTCGCGCTCCGACTCCGCCGGATAGATGTCGATGATGTCGCCCCTGACGCGGTACGTTCCGTTGGCGAGCTCGATCTCGTTGCGGGTGTACTGCAGTTCGGCGAGACGGCGCAGGATCTGGCGCTGATCGATACGATCGCCGCGCGACATGTGCAGCACCATGCTGAAATAAGCCTCGGGGTCGCCGAGGCCATAGATCGCGGAGACGGTCGCGACGATGATCGAGTCGTGTCGCTCCATCAACGCCTTCGTCGCGGACAGGCGCATCTGCTCGATGTGCTGATTGACGGATGCGTCCTTGTCGATATACGTATCCGACGCCGGAACGTAGGCCTCGGGCTGATAGTAGTCGTAGTAGGAGACGAAATACTCGACTCGATTATGTGGGAAGAACTCGCACATCTCGCCGTACAGCTGAGCGGCGAGGGTCTTGTTCGGCGCGAGGATCAAAGTCGGTCGCTGCACAGTCTGGATGACGTTCGCTATTGAGAAGGTCTTGCCGGACCCGGTCACCCCCAGCAGTGTCTGCTTCGCCAGGCCGCTCTCCAGGCCGTCCACGAGCCCGGCGATCGCCCCCGGTTGGTCTCCGGCGGGCTGAAAATCTGCGACGAGCTCGAATCGGTCCATGATCATCCGGGCGCCGCCCGACATAATCGGCGGCAGATATTGGTTGCGGGAGCCTAATCCCTTAGTATTGGCGCCCCACCGCGGGGCGAAGAAAGCAAGAGGATTAAGCCGTGAGTCTAGCAGTTTCGAATCGTGTCCAGCGAGTCAAACCGTCGCCGACGCTGACCGTCAGCGCACTGGCGGCCGATCTGCGTGCCCAGGGCCGTGACGTTATCGGTCTCGGCGCCGGAGAACCGGATTTCGATACCCCCGATCACATCAAGGCGGCCGGTATCAAGGCGATCCAGGACGGCCAGACCAAATATACGAACGTCGACGGCACGCCGGCCCTGAAAGCCGCCATCGCCGACAAGTTCAAGCGGGATAACAATCTCGACTACGCCCCGGAGCAGATTCTCGTATCGAGCGGCGCGAAGCAGACTTGCTACAACGTCTGCGCCGCCGTGCTGAACCCCGGGGACGAAGCTGTCATCCCGGCGCCGTACTGGGTGTCCTACCCGGACATGGTGAAGCTGGCAGATGGCGAGCCGGTCATCGTCTCAGCGAACATCGAAGACGGCTTCAAGATATCTCCTCGCGCACTGGCCGCGGCCATCACCGACCGCACGCGACTGGTGTTCCTGAACAGTCCGAGCAATCCGACCGGCGCCGCCTACACGCGGGCCGAACTCGCGGCGCTTGGCGAGGTCCTGATGCAACATCCGGGCGTGGTCGTCGCCACAGACGATATGTATGAGCACATCTACTGGGCCGATGATCCATTTACGAGCCTGGTCGACGCGTGTCCCGGCCTGTTCGACCAGACGGTCACGATCAACGGCGTATCGAAGTGCTACGCGATGACCGGCTGGCGGATCGGTTACTGCGGCGGCCCCGCCGAGATCATCAAGGCAATGAAGAAGATTCAGGGTCAGAGCACGTCGAATCCGTGCAGCGTGTCCCAGGCCGCGAGCCTCGCGGCGCTGTCCGGAGACCAGAGCTGCATCGCGGAAATGACGACGGCCTTCAAGGCGCGTCACGACTACCTCGTCGGCGCGCTGAATGACATCGCCGGATTTCAGTGCGCTCCGGGCGCGGGCACGTTCTACGCGTTCCCGAATGTGTCTGCAGCAATCGAAGCGAAGGGACTGGCCGATGACGGCGCTCTCTGTGAATTACTGCTGAACGAGGCCGAGGTTGCGGTCGTGCCAGGATCGGCGTTCGGCGCTCCGGGCTATATTCGATTGTCGTTCGCCACGAGCCTCGATGTGCTGCAGGAGGCCGTCGCCCGAATCCGGCGCGTGTTGGCATAACGGAGCCACATTCCTTGACTTGAAATCGGCATTCTTGGAGAATCGCGCGGCGTTCAAAAGGCTTATGCCACTCCCCGGTAGCTCAGTTGGTAGAGCGGTTGACTGTTAATCAATTGGTCCCTGGTTCGAGTCCGGGCCGGGGAGCCAAATTCTCAATTAATACAGTAAGTTAACCCCCGGTTGGTTACGGGTTTTCTATTTCCAGATCTGAGCCACATCGCTTTCGTGAACAATCAGAGGCTTTAGACGAACGCCCGGACACGGACGAGATCCTGATCTTGCCCCTCGATGCCGGCGACAATTGGCTTCGCTCGGCAAAGCAGACGCTTTCCGGTCTCAGTGCGCTGCCACCAAACCGCATTCTGGTGGCCCTGCACACGCGCTTCGGCGCTAAATTCATGTATATAACGAAAACGATAACCAGTCGCATACACTAGCGTACAAACGACCAATCAATTACAGGAATACCCTCCTGATATAACAGTAACTCCCGCCGGATCTTTGCTCCCGTAAAACCATCTTTATTGGATCTAGCGAGTGCAAGCCCCGTGTTCGATACCTCTATCGCTTCGTCAAAACGATTATTTGCGGAATAGGCTGCCGCCAGCGTGCTTAAGGCCTTTGTGCTTCTTCCCTTGGCGATTAGGTTTGATTTCTCCGCTAGATCGAGTCCTTCCGACTCAGACCGCACCTGCGGATCGGGATGAGTGACAAGTATCCACGCAAGACCCTGCACTGCATCTTGTAACTCGGGGTTGATATCCAACGATCTCCTAAACATCTCAATAGCTTCTCGGCCACGCCCTTGCTGCGCAATCGCCTGAGCCAGCCAAGCCCACACTGATGCGTTAGATGGCTCCAAATCGACAAGCCTTCGAAAGGCCACTTCGGCATCGCCTGGCTGATTGGCCTGCGAATAAAGCTGACCCACAAAAGACAAGAGAAGCCCGTGCTCAGGAACAATTTTCAACGCCTTCAAGAACGAATCTATAGCGCCGGATGTATTTCCGCGACCCAGCAACTCTTCGCCGGCTCGTTTTAGACGGGTAACTCTGCTCCAATCAACCTGAGAGTATTTGACGCGGGGATCCGATCGAACGTCATACAAAGGAAAATCCGGAACACGAAAATGAATTCGAGCCAGGTTTCGGACGAGCGGTCCCATTTCGCTGGCCACACCTGGAAACTCACGGCCTACTTCGTCAACCACCCGGATCGGATCATAAGAAATTGCAGGAATTCGCCCCCAACCGGGAAACATTTGCTCGAGGTGATTGTTTTCGTCGCTGATTACTCCGGCCGCGCCATAGTTTTCTCGCAGCTCTTTACCTGTCTGCATTATGCGCACGTATATGTCACCCGGTTCTTCAATGAATATGTTTTTTAGATCTTCTGTCACGAGCGGCATTTCACTGAAACGCTCACGAATCGCCCGCAAATCGATCGGCTGT
>JBLYYV010000270.1:0-2530 GCA_048550095.1 Gammaproteobacteria bacterium | reverse complement strand
CGGGGATGGCGGGCGTCATTAAAGCTCGCCACTTCGGTCAGGGTTTTCCGAAAAACCTTTTGCGGAGTCTTCGCAGCAAAAGATTCTTCCGGAAAATCCGCAATCCGTGCACGAACTGAACCCCACCACAATCAAAGGCACGCAATCCGCGCGTGAACTGAAGCCCGCGACCCCCGCACGAGCTGAAACCCACCGATCCCTGCCGATCCCTCGGGGTACAATCGATCGCAGATAGCGGAGCATTTCCCCGGGGGATCTATTCATCGACGCGATTACCGAACATATAGAAGCCTGGCTCTGGAGTCCGAAGCTGGACAAGCTGCCGCAGGTGGGGCAATTGCTGCTCAGGGCGGTTCGGTTTCTTTACGCGATCGTTCGCGACGTCATCTCGGGGAATTTCACGCTGCGCGCGGCGGGGCTCGTGTATGTCACGATCCTGTCCATCGTCCCGATGCTGGCGATCGTGTTTTCGATCCTGAAAGGGTTCGGCGTGCATCGGGAGCTCGAGCCGCTGCTGTATAACTTTCTCGCGCCGCTCGGCGAAAAGGGCGCGGAGCTTACCGAGCAGGTCATCGGGTTCGTCGATAACGTGCAGGGAAACGTGCTGGCCGGCGCCGGAATCATCTTGCTGTTCTTCACCACCATTTCGATGGCGCAGAAGGTCGAGGACAGTTTCAATTTCGTCTGGCGTGTCGATCAGTCACGCAGCATCGCGCAACGCATAACCGAATATCTCAGCCTGATCCTTATTGTGCCAATCGTCATGGTTACCGCGATCGCCTTGCTCGCGAGCTTTCGCAGCACCGCGATCGTGCAGAGGCTGGAATCCTTCGAGGCGATTAGCGAGACCGCGCTGTTGATTGGTCAGCTGGCGCCGTACGGGATGGTTGTGATGCTGTTCACGATTGCCTACTGGTTTCTGCCCAACACGCGCGTGCGGTTCTTGCCCGCGCTGATGGGTGGCATTGCCGGCGGATTGTTGTGGGTGTCGGCAGGGAGCCTGTTCACGACGTTCGTCGTCACGTCGACACGAACGCTATCGATCTACGCGACGTTCGCGATCGTAATCATGGCTTTGATCTGGCTGTACCTGAGCTGGCTGATATTGCTGGTCGGTGCGCTCGTCTCCTTCTATGTGCAAAACCCTCAGCACCTGCGACTTGGCTATCGACCGGTGAGTCTCGGCAGCCGACAACGCGAGCAAACTGCGCTCGGGCTGATGCTCGCGTCGGCCAAGGCGTTTCGCGAAGGCGCGCCGCAACCGACGACGGGTGATGCGGCCGCGGCCGCGGGCTTGCCGACGCTGGTCGTATTGCCCGTACTGCGGCGCCTGGTCGCGGCCAGGCTGCTGAACCGCACGAGCAAGGATCAGCTGTATCCGCAACGCGACCCGGCGACGATCAAGCTGGTCGACATCGTCAACGCCGTTCGCGATCCACAGGTCATCGATATCTTTACACTCGGCAAATGGCCGAACATCGTTCGCGACGTCAGCAATGGAATGGACAACGCGCTCGAAGGCGAGCTGGGTGACCGCAACATTTATGACTTGCTGGACGAGGGAACAGAACCGACGAAATCGTCGGTCGACAGTGACGAAGATTCGACCGTGAGCTAGCTGCCCGCGATCGTCATCTCCTCGAGCAGCACCGAACCGGTCCGAATGCCGCCGCGCAAATCGACGTCGGTGCCAATTCCCACGATGTTGCGGTACATGTCTTTAAGGTTCCCGGCCATCGTTATCTCGCTGACGGGATAACGAATCTCACCGTTTTCGACCCAGAAACCGGCCGCGCCGCGCGAATAATCGCCCGTCACCGGATTGACGCCCTGACCGATCAGCTCGGTCACCAGCAATCCGCAATCCATTTCGCGGAGCAGGTCGGTATAACTCTTACCGGTGTCCGCGACGACGAGGTTATGCACGCCGCCGGAATTACCGGTGGTCTGCATGCCGAGCTTGCGCGCATAGTAGCTGCCGAGCACATACCCTCGAACGATCCCGCCGTCGACGAGCCGACGATCGACGGTCTCGACGCCCTCGTTGTCGAATGGCGAACTGGCCAGACCGGCACGCAGATGCGGTCGTTCGTCGATCGTGACGAAGTCCGCGAGAACCTGTGTATCGAGGCAGTCGGGAATGAACGTCGATTTGCGATAGAGGCTCGATCCGCTGATCGCACCGATGAGGTGCCCGAAGAAGCCACGTGCCAGCCGGGCCGGAAATAAAACCGGAGCCGTCCGCGTGTCGAGCTTGACGGACCCCAGCCTGGCGACGGCCCGCGAAGCGGCTTCACGGCCGATCTTTTCGGGACTCTCGAGCTCGTCCGAGATGCGGGACACGGAATACTCGAAGTCGCGCTCCATCTGTCCCTCCGCCTCGGCCAGCACGGCGCAGGACAGACTGTGTTGAGAATCGCGATAACCCGCGAGAAATCCGTTGGTGTTGCCATAAACGCTGCAACCGGTGCCCGTACCAATGGTCGCCCCCTCGGAATTCGTGATGCGATCATCGTTGTCGAGCGCCGCG
>JBLYYV010000269.1:0-3744 GCA_048550095.1 Gammaproteobacteria bacterium | reverse complement strand
ATCATTTGGTTTTATTAGGTGTCAATACGTCAATCTGCAACATCCATACCAAGTTCAGAGGCGCATATTGATCAACAACTTACGGAGATTTGGCGGTGAACGCGGGGCAGGTTTCGCACCATCGGGGTGCCCCAGCCCGGCGTTTTGCACCAAAATGGAGCTAAGTTCAGCGTGTCAGGGCGACCTCACGCGGGATTCAGGAGGTTCTATGACATGAAGAGAATCAGCACTTATCTGGCATGCATTTCCGGCGCAATGACGCTGGCTTTCCTGGCCGGACCGACCACGGCGGACAGCGAGGGCGTGCAGGCGTCCGACCACGAGGTCATCGTGACCGATTTCAGTGGGCGACCGCCGTTCAGCAGAACGCGCGTACCCGCCCGGGAAACGGCGGAATTCGCTCAGCTTGAGGAGCAACTCGTAAGCGCGAGCACCCGCCAAGTCGGAGAGAAGGTGCAAATCGTCGATTACAGCGGTCGTCCGCCTTACTCGCGCCGGGTGGTCGTGCTCGACGAGACGGAAGTGGCAGAGTTTGCGCGCTTCGAGGACAGCGGCGCAGCATCGGACTCTCCCCACGTCCGGCGCAGCGCACCGGGCAAGATTCGCTCGCGACGCTGAATTCGGACATCAGCGGGACCGTTTCCCGCAGCCCGTTGCTTACCTTTAGTCGGGATTTTTCCCCGGGTACGCATATGCCAGTAACCTGAGTTCAGAGGCCGGTCGAAAAAATGCGACCGGCCTTTTTCTTTTCCGAAGTTTCCGACAGCCGGCAATCGCGCGACACCTTCGCAGCGTTGCGCCCAACGTTGGTGCCCCACTTCACACTCATGCACCGATGTCGCGCAGTACGCACGGCGTCGTTTTCCTAGTGCATTGATCCTAAAACAAAAGCTCTGCTGGCACGGTTCGTGCTTAACCCTTCGGGACGAGCCGGCGCTTCGGCACCGGACTGGGCACTACCAACAACTGACCGGGACACCGGCGAAGGCGAAACATCATGAAATCACTAAAACAATTGTGTTTGGCGATCGCGCTGACGGCACTGAGCGGCACCGCGTGGGCGCAAGTGACCGCGAATACGACGGTCACGAACAACTACATCTGGCGCGGCCTGACGCAGACGACCAATGACGCGGCCGTGCAGGGCGGAATCGATTACGCGCATTCGACGGGCCTCTATGTCGGCACCTGGGTGTCGAACGTCAAGTACGCCGCTGGAGACGCCTTCTCTTATGAGCATGACGTCTACTTCGGATACGCCGGCGGCGACAAGTTCACCTACGATCTCGGCTGGATCTACTACAACTACGACGACGAAGCCCGCTTTGACTTCCACGAACTGTACCTCGCCCTTGGCGGCTACGGCGTTGACCTCAAGGGTTACGTCCTTACCGGCACCGAAGCCGACGAGCCGTCGCCGGACCGCGACTATGGATTCGGCGCAGGCTACTACTTGTCGGCGGATTACACCTACGAGTTCTCCAACGGCTTCAGCATCGGCGCCCATATCGGCCGCCACGCCGGCGACTTCAACGAGGGCTTCAACGTCGTGCCGGGCGACTACTACGACTACAACCTCAACTTCAATCTGGGGGGCTTCACCTTCCTGATCAACGATACGGACCTGGATGAGCCGGGCCCGGACGGGCTCGACAACGACTCGGTCAAATTCGTGATCTCGTATACCTGGAACTTCGATCTCGACGGCTAGGGTTGTCGCGATTCCTAAATAACCGGTTGGCCCCGACCGAAACGGCGATGGGGCGCTCGCGGAGGTGTCCGCAGTGCCCCTTGTCTGCCTGCTCTTGTTCTGGGCAGCGTCTATTCAGGCGGACTCAAGAACGTTGTCAGCCGAATCGACCGGTGACGTAGTCTTCTGTGAGTCGGTGGGTCGGATTCGTGAAGATCTTGTCCGTCGCGTCGACCTCGATCAGCTTACCGAGGTGGAAATAGGCGGTGCGCTGCGATACGCGAGCCGCCTGGTGCATCGAATGCGTCACGATCGCAATCGCATAGTTCTGTGACAACTCGTCGATCAGGTCCTCGATACGGGCAGTCGCGATCGGATCCAACGCCGAACACGGTTCGTCCATCAATATGACCTCGGGATTGACGGCGATCGCGCGGGCGATACACAGGCGTTGCTGTTGGCCGCCCGACAGGCCGGTGCCGGGTTCTTCGAGACGGTCCTTCACCTCGTCGAGCAGGCCGGCACGCTCGAGGCTGCCATAGACGATATCGTCGAGTTCGGCACGGCTATGCGCCAGGCCGTGGATCCGCGGACCATACGCGACGTTTTCGTAGACTGACTTCGGAAACGGATTCGGTTTCTGGAACACCATGCCGACGCGGGCGCGCAGTAACACGACATCATTCTTGCGATCGTAGATGTCTTCACCGTAAAGCCGAATGTCTCCCTCGACGCGCGCGATGTCGATCGTGTCGTTCATGCGATTCAGGCAGCGAATGAAGGTGGATTTGCCGCAGCCGGACGGCCCGATCATCGCGACAACTTCGTTGCGGCCGATGTCGAGATTGATATTCATCAACGCCTGCTTGTCGCCGTAGTAGACGTTGCAGTTTCGCGCCGACATGACCGGATCGACGGCCTCGATCTCGCCGATCGTCTGGAAATCGTCATCCTCGATCGGATCGATCGAGACCTCACGCCGCGGAGCAGGCTCCGGCGCGGTATTGATCGGCGCCGCCTGTTCTCCGCCCGGCGCGCCTTCCTGGCCCGTGTAGTCGTTATAGTTGTCTTCGGGCATCGAGATTTCCGCCGGGGCAGTGTTCATATCCTGATTTACTCGTTCCATTGTTATCACAATTCTCGGTCTATGAGTATCGCTGACTACCACCGCCTCTCGAAGCGATTCCTGAGCCAGACGGCGGTCGCATTCATCATCAGCAGGAACGCCAGCAGCACCATGATGGCGGCCGAGGTCCGTTCGACGAAAGCCCGTTCCGGGCTGTCCGCCCACAGATAGACCTGGACGGGCAACGCCGTCGACGGATCCGTGGGCGATCCCGGCACCTCGACGATAAACGCGACCATGCCGATCATCAGAAGCGGCGCGGATTCACCGAGTGCCCGCGCCATGCCGATGATTGCACCGGTCAGCATGCCCGGCATCGCCAGCGGCAGGACGTGATGAAAGACCGTTTGCATGTGCGACGCACCGACGCCGAGCGCGGCCTCGCGCACGGAAGGCGGCACCGACGTGATCGCCGCCCGGGCGGCGATGATGATCACCGGCAGGGTCATCAACGTCAGCACAAGGCCGCCAACGAGGGGCGCCGAACGCGGCAGGCCCACGAAATTGATGAACACGGCGAGGCCCAGCAAACCGAATACGATCGACGGTACGGCAGCGAGATTGTTGATGTTGACCTCGATCAGGTCCACCCAGCGATTGCGCGGAGCAAACTCTTCCAGGTAGAGCGCCGCCGCGACGCCCAGCGGAAACGACAGCACCAGGGTCACGAACAGCATGAAGAACGAACCCTTGGTCGCACCCCAGATACCGGCAAGCTCGGGCTCCCGCGAGTCGCCGGCGGTGAAGAATACGGTATTGAATTTCTTCTTGACGCGACCATCCGCCGCCAACGCATCGATCCATTCGATCGGCTTGTCCTTGAAGCGCCGCTGCTCTTGCGGCACGTCGCGATCGATATGCCCCTTGACGAACATGTCGGTTTCGTCGTCGGCCAGCAGCCACAGCGACCGCGTCGTCCCGATGACCT
>JBLYYV010000268.1:0-2515 GCA_048550095.1 Gammaproteobacteria bacterium | reverse complement strand
GGCGTACTACCGGTATATGCTCAAGTACGTCATCTGGGACAAGGACACGCAGGAGCAGGACATTCGCGACAGCGGTCTCGACTGGACGATCGTGCGGCCGCCGCGCCTGTTCGAGAGCGAAGTCATCAATCCGGACGTGACGGTCTGGGCCGGGCCGCAGCCGGACAAGAAACTCCGGTGGGGTGTGACGCGCGCGACGCTGGCTAGGGTCGTCCTCGATTCGCTCGCCGCCAACGATCACGTCGGCGAAGGCATTAATATTTCCGACTGAGCGCCCTCGGCGATCTCGTCTTCATTCTTCCCTTACCCGCCCTGTTATTCGGCGGCCGGCGTGGCGCCATAGCGCGACAGGTCGACTTCCTGGCCGATTTCCACGCCTGGTTCCGCATCGCCCGTCAACACCGCGCGAAGGTGATCCGGCGCGATGAAGTGGCAGTAGTGCACGCCGCGAAACCGGGCCGGCGCCTGGGCGTATCTTGGGTCGAGAAAGTCGACCGTGAAGCCCTTCGTCCGGATGACCAATGCGCCGTTCTCATCGACACCGGTCGCGACATACGATTGCAGCCACTGTGGTCCGAGTCCTCCTGCCGATGGAGGAATTCCCGGTGTCTGCGCCTGCTCGGTCGGGTCCAGTATCACGGCCGGATAGGCAAGTTGCTTTTCCGGGATACCGAGCGAGTCGATCACATAGCGGTTCATGTCCTGGCAGGCGCCATCGGGGCCTGCCGTGCCCTTGCCGTAGACCAGGTTCAGGTGATCCGCGCTCTTCAGCTTGCAAGAGATACCGGCGACGAGGCCGGCCTGGTCGGTCCAGTTGTACTGCTGCACCTCCGGGATCGGGTCATCGCCCTCGGAAATCGTGGCCTTCGACTTGACGAAACCATCGAATGTCTCGTGAACCACCAGGGCTGTCGGTCGCTCAGTGCGCGTGACGATGCGCTGCGCGACGAGGCAATATTCCTCCACTGCCGGTGTCTCCGCGCTCGAGTTCTTCCCCGCGCTGGCGAGCGGGGAGATGAGGCAACATGCCAGGGCGGCCAAGCGGTACTTTGTATTCATCATTGTCGCAGCTCGAACTTGATCGTCTCGCTATCCTACATGCAGTTGAGAGACGAGCCGGAATTTATGTTCGCGAACCGCCAAAGAAAACGCCCGGGGCGGCATGGCTGCCCCGGGCGTAGATCATGTCAGACATTCGCGGTTCAGGTGTCTTTCGAAACCATGATCACGTTGAACATCTTCGTCTGGTCACCCGGGGACTGACCGACGCAGCTGATGATCTTGCGACCGGTCGACAACGCGTTCGTGTCGACCGCGCAGGCCAGGTTGCCGACGCCGTCGCCGTTGACCGTGCCGGTAATCAGGCCGGTCGCGGGTGCGTTGAGACTGCCGCTCAGATCGACGGTCGCCGTATCGCCGATCTCGATCTGCCCCGTGACGACGTCCGAGATCAGCGCGCCCATGCAGATGCCGTTCGTGCAAGAGAACGATAGCGGTGCAACCTCTTCGCCGCTCGCCATGCTGCCGTCGAACAGGATGCCGGCGTACTCGCCGTCGAGGCTTGCCATGCTGGCGATGCTCTTCTGCGGCAGGGCGAAGATGATCGAAGACTCGTCGTCGTTGCTGACGTTGGTGTGCACCAATGCACCGCCATTGGTCGTCAGGTACATGACGGCGTCGTCGACTTCCATCAGCCCGTTGGCGCAGTTCCCGCCGGTCAGGGTGTCGGGACCTTGATCGGCGAAGTTCGCCGCCAGCGCGTAGCGGCCGGGCAGCGAAGCGACGCCGCTCGCCGAATCGAAGGCGAACGTGCCGAAATAGTCGCCGTCGACCTCCGTCGCGTCATCGGCATGCGACTTCTTGACGATGACCCAATTCGCGTCGAAATCGGCCGTCGGGCATTCGCCGGCGGTGACCATCGAGATGATCTGGCCGCTATCCGACCCCATCGGCTTCAGGAAAAACGCGTAGCCGGGAATCTCGAGTGCCCAGGCCAGTTCGCCTGCGACCGGGCCGTCGACGCCCGCGGAGGACGTCACGGTCAGCAGCTTGAACCCCGAGACGAGATCCGAATACGTGCCGTTGACGGTCAGGTCGACCGGATCGGCGAGGCTTTCGCGTTTGGTGATGACGAACTCGCCGTCGAGCAGGTCGACGTCCCACACGGACCCCGGGCCGTTATACGACAGGGCGACGAACGCCGGGGAAGCCGGAGTTCCGCTGCCGCCGCCGCAACCGGCGACGACCGCGATCACGGTTGAAATCAGAACCAGGAACAGAATTTGGCCCGTACGGACCCGTTTTGAAGCCGCCATTGGCATTCCTCCACAACAACACACGGTGCAACAACACGCGGCAGTGATGCCGCAGCCGGGGAACGTACTGGCTGTCCCAAGCAGGCGCTATCTTTCCGTGCGTTGAATGGCGTCTCAACGAACAGCGTCAAATGTGGGCGGAATTCTTCTGCAATCGTGAACTGCCTATCACGCAGCTCCGCGTTATGTTGAATTCGAGT
>JBLYYV010000267.1:0-2772 GCA_048550095.1 Gammaproteobacteria bacterium | reverse complement strand
TGATTTCCTGCGCCAGAATCGGGAAATCCTCGCGTACGCGCGCTGCATCGAAGTCTGCTGAATCGTGGTTTTGCATCCTGGCATTCATGATTTCATTCCGGGAGGGGCTCATTCCGGCAGGCGCCGTTCCAGCGTGGCGTTGACGTAGTCGGCAAGTTCGGTCGCCGCGGGGTCGAATTGCTGGAGGATCTCGCGGGCAAACGCGATCACCAGCATGTGTTTCGCGACCCGTGCCGGGATGCCGCGCGCACGCAGGTAGAACATTGCGAGCTCGTCCAGTTGGCCCGTCGTGGCGCCGTGGGCGCACTTGACGTCGTCGGTATAGATTTCCAGTTCCGGCTTCGTGTCGATCTCCGCGGTTCTGGACAGGAGCAGGTTGCGGTTGTTCAGTTGTGCGTCAGTGCCGTCGGCGCCGTCGTGCACGATGATCTTGCCGTTGAACACACCGCGGCCGCGATCATTCATGATGCCGCGATAGTGTTCGAGACTGGTCGCGTCGCCAGCCTCGTGGTCGATACGGGTTTGGTTGTCGACGTGACGGTGACCGTCGGCGAGGAACAGGCCGAACATCTCCGCGCTCGCGCCGGGGCCCATGAGGCGCACGCCGAGGTCGTTACGCGAGAGCCGCGCTCCGAGATCGAATTGGGCGGACCTGAATACGCTGTTCGCAGCGAGCCGGACTTCCTGTGCGGCGATGTGGTCCGTCTGCGCCGATTCATCCTGCAGTTTCACATAGGTTAGTCGGGAAGATTCCGCGCATTCGATGTCGGTGGTGGTGTTCTTCCATGCATCGCCTTCGCCGACGTGATGTTCGATCACGTTGGCGCTGCTGTGCTGCCCGGCCGATATCAGCACTCGTGTCTGGGTATGCGCCGTTGCCGAATCGGTCGCGAACACGACGTGCAGCGTGTTCGCGATGTGCGCATCATTGCCAACGTCGACAATCACGGCATCCTGTACGAACGCCGCGTTAAGCGCGGCGAAAGGCGATGCCCCGTCGCGCGCGGCCTCGCTGAGCCATGCGGCATACCGTGTGCGGTCCGCCTCGGACGCGTCGGTCAGCGTCGATATCCGGATGCCGTCATTCGCGTCGGGCAGGCTCGATAGTCCCGCCTCGAAGCGGCCGTTCGCAATCACAATGGTGTGATCGCCGGTCCGGCGTGGAATCCGGTTCAGCAGCTGGACGACCCGATCCGGGTCGACGGTGCCCGATCCCCGGGTCAGTCGCTCGGCGCTGGAGCTGATGAGCTCCGCCAGGTTCGTGTATTTCCATTCTTCCGCTCGTGGCGACGGAAACCCGGCGCGCACGAAGGCTGCCAGCGCATCGCCACGCGGTCCGTCGAGCCAGCCGGGCAGGGCTCTCGCATCGGGGCCGCTCCGATAAGCTTCCTCGATTGCCGCTACGGCCGCCTGTGATGCCTCGGTCGAGAGTCGCATGCTATTGCCCCGCTTAGCCCGCCGCCGCTTCGTCGAGAAGCCAATCGTATCCCTGGGCCTCGAGCTCGGTCGCCAGCGACTTGTCGCCCGACTTGATGATGCGTCCGTCCGCGAGCACGTGTACATGATCCGGCTGAACGTAGTCGAGCAGGCGCTGATAATGCGTGACCAGGATGAAGGATCGGTCTTGACTACGAAGGGCATTGACGCCGTTCGCGACAACTTTCAGGGCGTCAATGTCGAGCCCCGAGTCGGTCTCGTCGAGAATTGCGAGGGTCGGCTCGAGTACTGCCATCTGGAAGACCTCGTTGCGCTTTTTCTCGCCGCCGGAGAAACCCTCGTTGACGCTACGGTTCAGAAAACTCTGATCCATATTCATCAGCTTCGCTTTGTCCTTGATGATGCGCAGGAACTGCACGGCATCCATCTCCACTTCGCCGTTGAACTTGCGTCGCGCGTTCAGCGCCGCCTTGAGCAGGTAGGTATTATTGACGCCCGGTATTTCAACAGGGTACTGGAAGCCGAGAAACACGCCATGCCAGGCGCGTGTCTCAGGATCCATGTCCAGGAGATCCTGTCCCTGGTAGGTCACGGTGCCGCCGGTCACGGTGTAGCCTTCACGCCCGGCCAGCACGTGCGCCAGCGTGCTCTTCCCGGAGCCGTTCGGTCCCATGATTGCGTGCACTTCGCCCGCCGCGACATCCAGGCTGAGACCCTTCAGTATTTCGGTTTCGCCTACGTTGGCGCGGAGATTGTCGATTTTCAGCATGTTTTTTCTCTTCGTCTATCCGACCGCGCCTTCGAGGCTGACATTCAGCAGCGCCTGGGCCTCGACCGCGAATTCCATCGGCAGTTCGCGGAAGACTTCCTTGCAGAAGCCATTGACGATCATATTGACCGCGTCTTCCTCCGCGACACCGCGCTGCCTGCAGTAGAACAGCTGGTCGTCGGATATTTTCGACGTCGTCGCTTCGTGTTCGACAATCGCCGAGTTGTTCTTGATTTCCATATACGGGAACGTATGCGCGCCGCACTGCTTGCCCATCAGCAGCGAGTCGCACTGGGTATGGTTACGCGCGTCCTCAGCCGTCGGGAATACCTTCACCAGTCCGCGATACGATTGCTGAGCGCGGCCGGCCGAGATGCCCTTCGATACGATCGTGCTGCGAGTGTTGCGGCCGATATGAATCATCTTTGTGCCGGTATCGGCCTGTTGCAGGTTGTTCGTGACGGCGACCGAGTAGAACTCGCCGACCGAATTCTCGCCGCGCAAGACGCAGCTCGGATATTTCCATGTGACTGCCGAGCCGGCTTCCACCTGGGTCCATGAGACCT
>JBLYYV010000266.1:0-5794 GCA_048550095.1 Gammaproteobacteria bacterium | reverse complement strand
CTGGTGGGGGGCGTCCCTGCCGCCCCCGGTCTCAGAAATAGGAACCCGGACTCGCCGCGCTCCTGCTGGTGGCGAGGTGAATCCTCGTCCCGCTATTGCTTGATCACGCCTACCTTCACGCCCACCCACTTCAGGGCCGCGGCGATCAGGGAGAGGAAGGTGACGGCCTGGAACAGAATGACGGTCGCGAGTTTGCCTTTCTTGCACAACACGAGCGCCGTGGCGGCGGCCGTCAGTTCTTCGGGGTAGGCGCTGACCGTGATGATGGCGAAGATGTTCTCGCCCCAGTCGAACAGGGTCGGCAGCAGGAAGGCGGCGAACAGTTTTCGATCGTCCAGGGTTGCGTAGATTTTCGGGGAGAGGTGGCGCCACGCGAAGGCCGCGGCGGCCGCCATGGTCAGGCCGGCGAAGAACGGGAAGTAGAAGTCGATGAACATGAAGGCCGAATAGAGGGCGCGGGCGTGTTCATCGTAGTTGGGAAGCTGGGCGAAGATCTGCTCGACCGTCAGCCCGTTCTGGAAGTCGAACATCTGCGCGCCGACGATCGCCTCGAAGGGTACGTTGACGTTCAGAAAGACGAAGTAGAGCGAGCCGAATGCGAATACGGTCGACATGATCCATAGCCATGCCGATTCGGACACGCGTACGACGAGGTCGTTGTACCAGCGCATGAGTTGATTCCCGCGATGACCTGCGGCCATGATACCGGCCGCGCGCGGGCCGGTGCTATAGTTGGCGTCGCCCCGGAAACCACCAAGGAAAACAGCAAATGGCTTACTGGCTCATGAAATCCGAGCCTCATGCGTTCAGCATCGATGATCTGAAGGCCGTTCGGCGCAACAGCTGGGACGGCGTTCGAAATTACCAGGCGCGCAATATGATGCGCGATGACATGAAGAAGGGTGACCTGGCGTTTTTTTATCACTCCAACTGCAAGGAGCCCGGTGTCGTCGGCGTCATGAAGATCTGCCGCGAGGCATATCCTGACAACATCGAATTCGGCCGTAAGGGCAAGAAGGTCAAGGTCAATGCCGACCCGGATAACCCCACGTGGCTCATGGTCGACGTTCAGTACCAGCGCAAGCTGAAACGCAATATCACCTTGAAGGAGTTGCGGACGCATCCGGTGCTCGGCGATCTCGCGCTGCTGCGCAAAGGCAACCGGTTGTCTGTCATGCCGGTCAGTGAGGAGCACTGGGATTACATACTCGGACTCGAGTAAGCGATCGAGGTAACGCGTGGACCGCACCGAGCGTTTCTATAAGATCCAGCGATTGCTGAACCGGCGCAAGGCGGTGCCACGCGATGCATTTCTGGACGAGCTGGAGGTCTCGCGCGCGACGTTCAAACGCGACCTCGAGTATCTCCGCGACCGAATGCAAATGCCGATCGTGTATGACCGGGAGCTGGGCGGTTACCGCATCGATGAAGCAGCCGCCACGGCTCACCTGTTCCAGCTGCCGGGCCTGTGGTTCAGTTCGGAAGAAATCCATGCGCTCCTGACGATGGAGCATCTGCTCGAACGCCTGCAGCCGGGGCTCCTCGGCCCGCAGCTGCGGCCACTCAGAGACGTGATTCGCAAGAGCCTGGAGAGCGGTGACTTCACGGCCGGCGAGGTGGCCCGGCGGATTCGAATCCTCCAGGTCGGGGTGCGGCCCGTCGAGTCGACGACGTTCCAGGCGATATCGTCCGCGTTGCTGTCCCGCCGCCGACTCGTCATCAAGCACTATCGCCGTGCGCGCGATGAGACCCTCGACCGAGAGATCTCGCCACAGCGGCTCGTCTATTACCGGGATAACTGGTATCTGGACGCATGGTGTCACCTGCGCAAGGCGCTCCGTACATTTTCCGTCGATGTCATTCACGACGCGACGGTCATGTCGAAACGTGCTCGCGAAATCACCGACCATACGCTGGACGAAACGCTCGGCGCAGGCTTCGGCATCTTCTCCGGCCGTCGCACGGAGAACGCGGTACTGCGTTTCTCTCCCGTGCGCGCGCGCTGGGTCTCGCGCGAAACCTGGCATTCCGAGCAGGACGGGCATTTCGAACTCGATGGCGCCTACCTGCTGACCGTCCCATACAGCGATCCGCGCGAACTCGTCATGGACATCATGAAGTATGGGGCCGACGTCGAAGTACTGGCTCCGGCCTCATTGCGCGAGCGAGTCGCCGCCGAGATCGCCGCTGCATCCGAACTCTATTCAGGGGCAAAAGACTAAACGCGGCTGACCAAAGGCTTCGATCGGATATCCCGGGTCTTCGGCGTCATCGAACTGACAGTTCCGCGATAGCAGGGAATCTAGTTCGTGTCGCGAATGATCTGTTCCCGAATCTCCGCAATCTCGGTCGTGTGACGCATCGCCGGCAGTTCGGCGCAGCGCCGGGTTCGCGGGCACGCGCTGCTCCGCGGGCAGATGATGCTGGCGTCTGACTCGACGGCCTCGGCAATCCAGCCGATGTTCAGAACCTCGCCGGTGCTGCGAATCGCATTCCTGGCGGCGGTCGGCGTCGCACCCTTGCCCCCGCCGGCGCCGCAACTCGCGCCGATCATGGACGTTAGGTCGACGGGATCATAACCCTGCGATTCGAGCGCCGGTGCGAGATCGATGCCGACCGACAACACGTGATGATTGCCGGCCGAGTCGAGCGTCCTGATCGAGTGACAGCAATACAGCAGGTCGCGCTCACCGTCGCGCAGCACGGAGATCTGCGACGACGGTTTCCGCGCGTTCGGCCGGTGCAGCATGTAGAACACGGCCCACTGCGGGCACGGGTCCGAGATCATCGCCATGTTGCCCCACGGCAGCGGGATCCCATTGCCGCGATAGACCGAGCGCAGGTAACCCGGCGGATAGGCGTCGAAGTAGTGCCACTGTCGATACGGCGACACCGCCGTCATGCGACGCATGATAACCGCGGGCGTCAGGTCGAGTTTTGCCGCCGCATCGACGCGGTAGCTTTCACGCATCAGGAATCGGCGCATGGGTTGCTTCGGGCACAGCAGCGCCTCGGCGAAAAAGCTGCATTCGAAGTCACGCCATGCGTACAGCACGTCTTGGGCGTTCATGCCGCCGAAACTGTGTGCGCTGGTCTCGAGCGTGCCGCCGAGGCGGCCGCCCGTCGCGTGCACCGACTTCAGCCCGTCCCCCCGATGCAGCACCTTGTGGGCGATATGAGTCGCCAGCTCGAATTTGAGCCGCGCCGGGTCGTCTTGCAGGAGCGCGTTGATATAGACGGTCGATGGCGAGTCGAAGAACGATCGCACGAGCGTGCGGAATCGGCGGCCCTGTTCCTGTGTCATGTGGGGTTCGCGATCGAACCAGCGCACTTCGAGGCCGACTTTTTTACACAGGCCGAACAGGTCCTCGACGCTCAGTGGAAAGCGCCGGGCGCCGATGTCCTCTGCGGAACGCTCGAGATCCGGAAACTCGTTGCGATGCGCCTCCTGCAGTGAGCGAATCATCAGGTGCGCGAACTGTCGTCCGCTCGTCCCGGTCTGCGACAGCAGCTCCGGGATGGCCGCCTCCAGCAGGTCCTTCGAAAACAGGAATCCGGGTTCCAACGGCATGCGCGCCGGGGCGCCCTTGGTGGTCTCCGCGCTCGGCGCCTGCAGGTCGGCGTTCTCATCCAGGAACCACTGCGGACTCTTCTGGAAGACCGAAGCGAGCAACTCGAGGACATCCTCCGATGGCGTGCGCTTGCCGGTCTCGATCATGCTCAGGTAGGAGACCGATGGCGCTACGTCGGCGTCGATCTGGATGCAGCGAGCCGACAGGTCCTGCAGGGTCAGGCCGTTGCGCTTGCGCAGGTTGCGAAATTTGGCGCCAAGAAAGTGGCTGTTTCTCAGAAGATTCGACATAAAAGTTTGTGAAATTAACAGTGTGAAATTTTCTATGTGAAATTTTTCACATTTTACGCTTATCCTGCCGTGAACTTCATCACCGAATCTATCTTTTCAAAGGCCTATTGTTGACGCGATGAGCATAGCCACAACAACAATAAAGGCTGGCCAGCATCCCGCCGTTGAATTCACGGCGCCGATACCCGAGCCTGCCCGCGAAATCCTGAACCCCAATGCCCTGACGCTGCTCGCCATGCTGCAGCAGCGCTTCAACGCGCGCCGGGTCGAATTGCTGGAGGCGCGCGAGGTCCGCCAGGGCGAACTGGATACCGGCGCTTTACCGGACTTTCTCGACGAGACCGCCGACATCCGCGGCGGCGACTGGCGGGTCGCCCCCGTTGCGGCCGATCTGCAGGACCGCCGCGTCGAGATCACCGGCCCGGTCGATCGCAAGATGATCATCAACGCCCTGAACGCACCGGTGAAGTGCTTCATGGCCGACTTCGAGGATTCCTGTTCGCCGACCTGGGAAAACGTGCTGCACGGTCAGGTCAACCTGCGTGACGCGATCGATCGTTCGATCAGCTTCACCAATCCGGGCAACGGCAAGCGCTACGAACTCAACGATGACATCGCGACGCTGATCGTCCGTCCGCGCGGCTGGCACCTGACCGAGAAGCACTGCCTGATCGACGGCGAACGCGCATCCGCGTCAATTTTCGATTTTGCGCTGTTCCTCGCCAACAACCACGAGTCGCTCAAGGGGAACGGTACCGGCCCATACTTCTACCTGCCCAAGATCGAGAGTCATCTCGAAGCTCGGCTGTGGAACGACATCTTCGTCGCGGCGCAGGAGCATCTCGGCATACCGGTTGGCACGATCAAGGCAACCGTTCTGATCGAGACCATTCTGGCCGCGTTCGAGATGGACGAGATCCTGTACGAACTGCGCGATCACTCTGCCGGCCTGAACTGCGGCCGCTGGGATTACATCTTCAGCTTCATCAAGAAATTCCGTAACCGCGATGACTTTGCGCTGCCGGATCGCGCCGTCGTGACGATGGACCGGCATTTCCTGTCGTCATACGTGCAGCTGCTGATCAAAACGTGTCACCGGCGTGGCGCACACGCGATGGGCGGTATGGCCGCGCAAATTCCGATCAAGAATGACGCGGAAGCCAACGGCGAGGCGATGGCGAAGGTGCAGGCGGACAAGCAGCGCGAGGCAGAAGCGGGTCACGACGGCACGTGGATCGCTCACCCCGGTCTGGCGGAAACGGCGATGACGGCTTTCAACGCGGTCATGCACGGGCCCAACCAGCTCGACGTCATGCGCGAGGATGTGAGCGTCAGCGCGGCGGATCTGCTGAAGGTGCCGTCCGGCGACATCACCGAAGCGGGCCTGCGCCACAGCATCCGCGTAGGCATTCAGTACGTCGAGGCCTGGCTCGGCGGCAACGGCTGCGTGCCTTTATACAACCTGATGGAAGACGCCGCGACGGCCGAGATCTGCCGGGCGCAGCTGTGGCAGTGCGTCCACCACGGACTCCGCACGGATGACGGTCAGGATATCGGCGACCGTTTCGACGTGTTCCTGACAGAAGAACTCAATCGGATCGCTGCCGAGCTCGGCGACGAACGATTCAACAGCGGGCATTTTGAGTCTGCAGCTAGCCTTTTCGGCGACATGGTGCGCAAGGACGAGTTCGACGCGTTCCTGACGCTCCCCGCCTACGAGCAGTTAGCCTGAACCACATAACAACAATAAATCGACCACGAGGGATCGACCAATGAGTGAAAAATTTGGAGCGGAACAGTTGCGACGTGAATGGGCTCAGCACCCCCGCTGGGATGGCATCAAGCGAACCTATTCGCCGGAGGACGTCATTCGGCTGCGCGGCTCGGTGCAGGTCGAGCACACGCTGGCGCGCCTCGGCGCCGAGAAGTTCT
>JBLYYV010000265.1:0-3443 GCA_048550095.1 Gammaproteobacteria bacterium | reverse complement strand
CGCAGAGACCGGAGAGCGCTGGAAACTCTTTTCCGTAGTCTTCGGAGGAAAAGAATTTGCAGCGGTAGGCCGGTCTCGGCAATTCAACCGTGATCCTGCCAAGCGTCAGTCCGTTCAGCCAGTATGGTCCGGCAATCTGGCCGCAAGCCAAAATCGGCATTCAAGGCGTCAACTTCGAAGCAGACGCAGGATCCTTTCGTGAACGTTGGGTGAGGAGGCTACAACCATGTCGGTACTCCGCACCGGATCGAAGTCCTCGAAAACATTGAGTGCCGTTCCATCCGGGTGACTGGCCCGGCCACCGGCCTTGGCCACGATAAATGCGATCGCCCCCCAGTCGAGCGGCTCACAGTCGCGGCATGCAAACGCGTCGAGCCGGCCGAGAAACAAATCGTTCAGGTTGTCCAGCGCGCGTTCCGGATCGTAGTGCTCGACGATATCGAAGCAGTCGAATTCGCCGGACAGGTCTTCCATGATGTCCCGTGCCTGGTAGGTCAGGCAGACGTTGCTGCCGGTAACCGTCGTCAGCGGCGAGAAGTCTTCCAGGCGGCGGCATTCGCGGTCGCCGGTCAGAGCGCCGGCGCCGTCGGTCGCGAGGTAGAACCGACCGCTGACCGGCATGTAACTGATCGCCGCGCTGATACGGCCGCGTTCCACGATGCTGAGAATGATGTCCCAACTCGTTTGTTGATTCTGGTACAGGAACGTGCCGTTGATCGGGTCGAGATAGACCACGGTGTCAGCGTCGCGGTCGAAGTACTTCGCGTTCGTCGAATGTTCGGACTCTTCGCCGTAGAACCCGACGCCCGGATGCTGCGCCAGGGTAGCGACCTCGATGAAGGACTGGACCATGATGTCGGCATCCGTCAGCGCCTGGGTCCATTCGTTGGCGCCGCTTTTCTTTGGCGGCGCCGCGATGCGTGGCTGTATTTGCCTGGCGTAGTCGCCCGCGGCGACGAGAACTGGCAGGTAGAACTCGACCAGTTCGTCGGCCCGCGGCGACGACATTGCGGTCAGGCGCCGAGTTCGGTCGACAGCGCGTTCAGATACGCCTCGATGCGCTTGGCGTTCGTGCCCATGTCGCCCATGCCGACACGCGATTTCGAGCGGACGTCGACGAAGGAACGCTCGCCGTCGCTGCCGATTCGAATAACGACGTCGTCCTTGAAGCCGAACCAGTACGTCGAGTCGGTTGCCTCGATGCGCCCGTCCAGCAGGTCCGCGGCGACGAGTTCCCAGCCCATGTCGACCACGACCTGTTCTGCAGCCGCGAACACTTCGGCAGCCGGCACGTCGTAGGTTACGGTTACGAGGTTGGGATAGGCCTCTTTCTGTTTATCCGCGGTACCGTTGTCGAGGTATTCCGGCGGATTCGGCGCATCCGCGCGCAACGGAACGACGGCGACGAACTCGGGGGGATTCTCGATATCGGTCGTCAGGTCGTGGATCGGCGGACCGGACGATTCCGGCCATTGCGACGTCGCGGCGCCAAGGGCGACGATGCCGGCCACCAGTGCCCCGAAGGCCTGGCCGGCCGATGCTGCCCCGGCGCTGCCTTTGCTGAGCGCGAGTCCGATCAGGTTGATGACGACACTAAGCATGAATGCCAGCATGCCCAAGCCGAACGCGTAGAAAGCGTTCAGACCCGACAGAATTCCGGTGCGTCCGCCACCCAGTCCGACAATCGTCAGAATGGCCGCGATCACCGCGAGGGCGATGCCCGTCTTGCACCAACGCGTTCCGAGCGGGCGTTTCTCCGATGCGGCGTTCATGAGCGTATCTCCCTGTCATTTGATCTGCAGCGAATGTAGCACAGGCGAACCGGGCCCGGCATTCGGTCGCGACGCCGACGACTGGGGCTTCGTTGCCGAACTCGGGCTAGAATGACCGTCCGTGAATGACGTGAATACCCGCGATGGACCAGACACTCGCCGACCTGTTGACCCTGCTCGTACCCGAGCGCATTGAACGCAATATATTTCGCGGCCAGAGCCACGATATCGGCACGCCGCAAGTGTTCGGTGGTCAGGTGCTCGCGCAGGCGTTGTATGCAGCGAGCGCGACCGTCAAAAGCGGCGTTATTCATTCGATGCATGCCTATTTTCTCCGGCGCGGCGATGTCGACGCGCCGATCGTTTACCAGGTCGATATTTCGCGCAACGGATTGACGTTCTCGAATCGCCGCGTCATCGCCATTCAGCATGGCAAGCAGATCTTTAATATGACCGCCTCATTCCAGATTCCGGAAGAGGGCCTCGAACACCAGGCACCGATGCCGGATGTGCCCGGTCCGGAAGGCATCGGTGATATCGCTGACGTCAGCACGGATGACATGAAGCGCTTGCCCGAGGCGGTGCAACGTTTCCTGAAATATCCTCGGCCGTTCCGCGTCCGCCCGGTGCCCCGCGATGACCACCAGGACGGTGAGATTGAGCCGGTGAAGTACGTCTGGATGAAAGCGATCGACGCGATGCCCGACGATCCGCTGCTGCATACCGTGCTGCTGGCCTATATATCCGACTACCAGCTACTCGGCACCGCGACGATTCCGCATACCGCGCAGAGCATCATGCGCGACAACCTGCAGATGGCCAGCCTCGACCACGCGATGTGGATTCACGGGGAGTGCCGCGTGGACGACTGGCTCTTGTTTTCGTATGACAGTCCGCGTGCGTCGAGCGCGCGAGGCCTTGCGCGCGGGCTCGTGTTCAACCGCGACGGTGTGTTGGTTGCTTCGACGGCGCAAGAAGGCCTGATTCGCGTCCGCGGCTAACTCGTCGCGCGCAGCTCGAGGCGATACTGTTCGGCCCGTTCGATATAACGTGCCGCGGACATCGGCAGCTTCGCGATCTCTTCTTCCGTCAGTTCCCGGACGACTTTCGCGGGCGAGCCGAGGATCAGGACGCCGTCCGGAAACTCCTTGTGCTCGGTGACGAGCGAGTTCGCGCCGACGATGCAATTCGCGCCGATTTTTGCGTGGTTGAGTATCGTGCTGCCGATGCCGATCAGGCTGTGCTTGCCGATCGAGCAACCATGCAGCATGACCATATGGCCGACGGTGACTTCCTCGTCGAGCGTCAGCGGCGCGCCGGGGTCGCTGTGCAGGACCGAGTTGTCCTGAATGTTCGATCCGCGTCCGATGGTGATGCGCTCGACGTCGCCGCGCACGACGGCACCGAACCAGACGCTGGTATCTTCAGCCATGAAGACGTCGCCGATGACCGCCGCGCTCGGCGCGACGTAGTGCCGGCCACGAATCTCCGGCGCCTTTTCGCCCAGGGCGTAGATCATGGTTGCACCGGAGCGGCTACTTGCTACCGCCGGCCTGCGCCGCGACCGCTGCCGCCGCCTTGGCGATCGCGTCGGCATCGCCGAGGAACTCGCGGCTACGCGACGTCAGGTCGTCATTTAAGTCGTACAGGATTGGCACGCCCGTCGGGATG
>JBLYYV010000264.1:0-4331 GCA_048550095.1 Gammaproteobacteria bacterium | reverse complement strand
CACGGCCGAATACCACCAAGTCGAGGAGCGAGTTCGAACCCAGCCGATTCGCACCATGGACCGACACGCAGGCAGCCTCGCCGACTGCCATCAGGCCCGGCACGACGGTTTCGCTGCCGCCCGAGTCGAGCGTCAGGCACTCGCCATGACGGTTCGTCGGGATGCCGCCCATGTTGTAGTGGACCGTCGGCAGCACGGGGATGGGCTCTTTCGTCACGTCGACGCCGGCGAAAATCCGCGCCGACTCGGCGATTCCCGGCAACCGTTCGTCGATGACCTCCGGACCCAGGTGTTCGAGGTGCAGGTGCACGTGATCCGCATGTTCGCCAACCCCGCGCCCTTCGCGAATCTCGACCGTCATCGAACGACTGACGACGTCGCGCGACGCCAGATCCTTTGCATTCGGCGCATAGCGCTCCATGAAACGATCGCCCGACGAATTCGTCAGGTAACCGCCCTCGCCGCGCGCGCCTTCCGTGATCAGACAGCCCGCACCATAGATTCCGGTCGGGTGGAACTGCACGAACTCCATGTCCTGCAGCGGCAGCCCGGCGCGCTGGACCATGCCGTTGCCGTCGCCGGTGCAGGTATGCGCGGAGGTACAGGAAAAGAATGCGCGACCGTAACCGCCGGTCGCGAGGATGACGCGCCGCGCGCGGAAACGATGCAACGTGCCTTCGGCGAGATCCATCGCAACGACGCCACGACATTCACCGCCTTCCATGATCAGGTCGATCGCGAAGTACTCGATATAGAACGTCGCGTCATATTTCAGCGATTGCTGGTACAGCGTGTGCAACATTGCATGGCCGGTGCGGTCCGCGGCCGCACACGTGCGCTGCGCCGTGCCTTCGCCAAAGCGCGTCGTCATGCCGCCGAACGGCCGCTGATAGATCTTGCCTTCTTCCGTGCGCGAGAACGGCACGCCGTAGTGTTCGAGCTCGATGATCGCATCGGGTGCTTCTTTGCACATGTATTCGATCGCATCCTGGTCGCCGAGCCAGTCGGACCCCTTGACCGTGTCGTACATATGCCAGCGCCAGTCGTCCTCGCCCATATTGCCGAGCGCCGCACTGATGCCGCCCTGCGCGGCGACCGTGTGGCTGCGCGTCGGAAAGACCTTGGAAATGCATGCCGTCGACAGGCCCGCCTCGGCCAGCCCGAACGTCGCCCGCAATCCGGCGCCGCCGGCGCCGACGACGACGACGTCATAGGTGTGATCGACAAAGGTGTACTCGCCCGTCATTGCCCCGCTCCAACCGCGATGACGACGATCGCGTATATGCCGGCTACGGCGAGCACGACGTGAATGAACTTGACGACGATCAGCGTCGCGATGCCGGCCGCGCCGTGCACGTAGTCTTCGATAACGACCTGCGTGCCAAGTTCGGAGTGATAAATCAACGTCAATACCAGCAAGATCAGCCCGATCGCGTTGAACGGCTCGGCAACCCAGGCCGTGACCATCTCGTAGTTACCATGCGGCATGCCGATAATTGACACAACGAACCACAACGTCAGCGGCAACAGACCGACCGCCGTGAGCCGCTGCGCCCACCAGTGCGCGGTGCCCTCCTTGGCGGAACCGAGTCCCAATACCCTCGCGAGAGGTGCCTGTAAACTCATCGAGAAACTCCTATAGGGCGAACGCTACGACCCAGGTCGCGGCGGTCATGATCAGGGCAGCGATGAAGGCGAGCCAACCGGTCTGTCGTGCGACAGTCTTGTCGAAGCCGAGACCGATGTCCCACGCGAGATGCCGAATCCCGCTCGCCATTTTGTAGAAAAAGCAAAAAGTCCAGCCGAACAGCATCAATGCGCCAATCGGGCCAGCGAAGAAATTGTTGAAACTGGCGTATGCGGCAGGGCCTGCCACCATCGACACCAACCAGGCGATCATAACCAGCAGGCCTGCGGACATGGCCAAACCGGTCATTCGGTGCAAAATTGACAGCGTATTGCTGACCTGCCACGCGTACACGTCGAGGTGCGGCGATAACGGGCGATCACTGCGAGCCATTCTCGTTGTCTCCAATTGAATTTCGGCCATGACTCCAGCCCGAACGCTCCGAATGCGGACGACTCGGAAGTTCGCGACGCGAGCTATGGGGTCTTTGCCGGGTCGTTGCCGGCATTGCTACCTGTCCTACCGGGCTAGAAGTCGATGCATCTTCCTTTATATTCCCAGTCGCCGTAACGGGTCGGCTCGGGTCCGTCGCGACCGCCGATCTCGCGGGGTCGCGGTGCTTCACCGGGAGCCCCGGGCGCGTCGCCGTTCTCGTTCCCGTCCTGCTCGACCTTTTCCCGTGCAACGTCCGCGGTCGCGGGGACGTCAGACGCAACTTTTCTAAGGTTTTCACCGGGTTCTGGCATGCGCGGTAGTGTGCCAGAATGAACAGTAATTTTCAGTAGCGGTAATTCCTTACATCCATGACCTCTCCGACTGAGATACCGGCGCTAAAGGCGGTCCGGCTCGACGACTATCGGGTGCTGTCCATCAGCGGCGACGAGCGAGTGGACTTCCTGCAGGGACAGCTGACCCAGGACGTCATGCGGATCGACCCGGATCACGGCGCGCTGGCTGGCTGGGCAACCGCGAAAGGCCGCTTGCTCGCGGTCGGTCAATTGATCGCGACACCGGACGCGTTGCTGTGGCCCCTGCCCGCGAGCATCGTCGACGGCGTGCAGCGGCGGCTCGGCATGTTCCTGTTGCGGGCGAACGCCGCGATCGTCGTCACGGATCACAGCGTCCTCGGCCTCTGCGGGCTCGACGCCGAAGCCGACGTCTCGATCGGACCGCTGCGACTTCCGGCGGAACCCGGCGCCACCGCGCACGACGGCGATCTGATCGCAGCTCGCCTGGTTGGGGATCCAGCCCGCGCAATCGTGCTCGGTCCGGCGGATGCCGTTAGCGAATTGAGTTTGGACGACCGTTTCGCCGGAGCCGATGAGAATGATTGGTGCCTGCAGGACATCCGCGCGGGCCTGCCGACCGTCGTCGCCGCAACGTCGGAGGCGTTCGTGCCGCAGATGGTCAATCTCGACCTGCTCGACGGCATCAGTTTCACGAAAGGCTGCTACGTCGGACAGGAAATCGTCGCGCGCACGCAGAACCTCGGGCGCATCAAGCGCCGCATGTACGGTTTCAGGCAAGAGCAGCCGCCGGCCGTTGCGCCGGGCGATACCCTCTATGGACCCGACCACGCGACCGGCAAGGTCGTGATGACCGCTCGCGACGGCGAGGCGCTGGAACTGACGGCCGTCATACCCATCGAACACTCCGCTGCAGCATGGTTCGCCGACGAGGCGCGAGCGTCGCGGCTGACGGCACTCTCGCCGCCCTATTCGATACCCGCGCCCGCTGGTTAACCGCTTTCCACCCGATGACGAAGGGCGCCGCCGAATCGATCCGGCGATTGCCTCTCAATTCCGCAGGCGGGCCATGTACAGCGCATCCGCGTACGCGCCATCCCGCCAGGCGAATCTCCGCAGCGTTCCCTCGACCCGAAAACCAGAACGCTTGTACAGGCGCACCGCCGGTTCATTGTCCGCATAGACCGTCAGTTCGAGGCGCGTCAGGTTGAGCCAGCGGTCAGCCAGGTCGATCGCCGCGCGCATCAACGCCGCACCCACTCCCTGCCCGGCCCAATCGTCGTGCACGGCCATACCCAGCTCGCCCGCGTGCCGACGGCGCGGCGAACGGGAGCCGGCTGCTAGGCTGAGGCTGCCCACAACTTCTTCGTCGACACAGGCGACGAGCGAGTGCATGCCATCGGGTTGCTCGGCCAGACGCCGGCGCCAGACTTCCGCAGACGCATACGGGACCTGCAGCGTGCCCCAGATGGCCCGCGGCTGCTGAAAAATCGACTGGAGCGCCCGGTAATCATCAGGCTCACAGCGACGAATTTCGATTTTCAATTTATCCATAACGAAAAAACCCTGGTTGAGGCGGCTGCCTCCCAGGGTTCTTCGTGAGGGCAGTCGCTGACGGGGACTGCCTGAAACATGCGCGCACGCCTAGGCAGTCCACCTCTGGTGGATGACCGTAAGCATCAGGATTGCGGCTCGCTTGTTCATGCGTGTCATCCTAAGGTGCAAATGGCGCCGTTGCAACCGGTTGATTCAAGATTCGAAAGGAATCGAACGGGCCAAACCGGCTAAATTGATGGCCGCTTTCAGGCTTAAAGCGGACGTTCAGATGGGTCTGCGATCAGCGACCGGGATGTCCGCTATCGGCTGCAGTTTCAACCGATCGACGCAACACATTGGCTAAATCGTTCAGCTGGTGTTTCGAAGTTTAGCGTTTGTCGCGGTCTCTCGTTGAGCCGTCT
>JBLYYV010000263.1:0-4769 GCA_048550095.1 Gammaproteobacteria bacterium | reverse complement strand
TCGATGACGGGCCCCGATACGTTCGGCACGATCGGAATGACGTACTGGAACATCCGCGCGTCTTTCGCCGTCGGCGCGAAGGTCCACCACGCAAAGATGATCGCGCCGATGAAGACGACGCCGATGCCGACGAAGATCGAGATGTTGCGCGCGCTCTTCTCGAACCACTTCAGCTTGTTGAAGAACAGGATGTAGAAGGACCCGTAACACAGGCTCAGGAAGGCGATCATGATTCCTGTCCTCCCTGGGTCGATTGCTCCAGTTTCTGCTCGAGTTCGGCGACGCGCCGTTCGAGATCGGGGTCGGTCGCTCCGCTCGCCGGCTTCGGCTTGTAATACGCCCAGACCAGCGCGGCCAGCCATGCGCCACCCATCGTGACGAGGCCGACCCAGCCGAGCACCCGGACCGCATCGGCCTGCGGATGGCCGCGTTCCGCAGCGATCTTGCCGGGCAGCGGGCCGAGGAGTACGACGAGCCAGATCACGACCGCGATCAGAACTCCCATGACGATCAGCGCGAAGATATCGAGAAACATCGCTTCGTACCTTTTATTATTTAAAATCAGGTACTTGTAACATACATACCTGTATGGAGTGGGGGTTATGTTAGCCAAATACAGCGCTTCAGTCTAGCAGCCGCGACCGTCTGCGCTATCCGAAAAGTGTCAGGGCCGTCGGCAGCGTTCCCGCTTGTCTCGGGTCAGGCGAGCGTCAGTCACGCCCCAATTGCGCCTCCGCGGCCGCGAAACCCAACGCGATCATTTCATCGGCGCGGTCGAACTCGAGCATGCTGCATGCGTTGCGCGGGATGACGATCGTGTGGTCGGGGGGGTAGGCCGCGAGTTTCTGCCGGGCGATCGCGCCCTGCATCGTGTCGAAGGTCTGCACGGCGATATCCAGCATGCCCCAGTCGCCGCCGTCACGCGTCTTGCGCGCCTGCATGTCGTCGAGAAACTCGCCGATCGTCTCGCGTACGTTGTCGATGATCGAGTCTTCTTCCGGGCTGTGTTCGATAGGTGCCGGGGTCGCGCTCGATTTCGCATCGACAGTGGGCGCGCCGCCGAGATTGACGGCGATGGTCAGGTCCGTGTCGTCGTGGAACGTCGGCGCGATCGGCACGGGGTTCAGGATGCCGCCGTCCAGCAGCGTCATCTTCCCATGCGTTACCGGCGTGAAGAACAGCGGCAGCGAGATCGACGCGCGGATCGCGTCGAATACCGAGCCGCTGGATATCCAGATTTCCTTCTCGTGTGCGATATCTGCCGCTACGGCCGTGAAGCGGATCGGCAGGTCCTCGATGCGTCGGTCCCCGATCAGGTCCGCCAGCGTGTCGATGATCCGCTCGCCCTCGACGAGCCCGGCTTTGCCCCACGAGATATCGAGTAAGCGCACCATGTCGAACTTGTCGATTGCCTCGACCCACTCGGTATACGTATCGAGCTTGCCGCAGGCATAGATGCCGCCAATCAGCGCACCCATCGAGCATCCGGCGATCGACCTGATCTCGTAGTCGTGTTTCTCGAGCCAGTCAATGATGCCGATATGCGCCAGACCGCGGGCGCCGCCGCTGCCGAGTACCAGCGAAACAGTCGTTTTTGCTTCGGCCATTACCTATTAGGACCTCGGTCGTAAAACTGTAACAATGAACGGATTGGCACTGGTAGCGGCCGTCCGTTACCGCCAATCCGCTGGGAGAAAATTTCTATGGCGAACTATATCAGCAAGGTCTTCGGCGCCTCGCCCGTCGCGCCGATGCAGGATCACATGAATGCCTGTTTTAAGGCGGCGCGCGAGTTGCAGACGATGTTCGAATCCGCGATTGCGGATGATTGGGCCGGCGTCGAGGCATCACGGGAAAAAATCGTCGCGCTGGAGCAGGAGGCGGACGAATACAAGAAACAGATCCGCGGCCAGCTACCAAAGAGCCTGTTCATGCCGGTGCCGCGCGAGGATCTCCTGAACCTGCTGTGGGCGCAGGACCAGATCGCCAACACCGCGCGCGATATCTCCGGACTGGTGCTCGGCCGCAAGATGACCATACCGGAATCGATTCGTCCCGACTTCCTCGAATTCGTATCGCGCAACACCGATGCGGCCAAGATGGCACGCAAAAGCGTGCGTGAACTCGACGAACTCTATAACACCGGATTCCGCGGCGCGGAGGCCGCCTTCGTCGAAGCGCTGGTCGAGGATCTCGACCGCATCGAGAACGAAACGGACGAGATGCAGACGCGGGTTCGCACCGGTCTCTTCGCGATCGAGAACGACATGCCGCCGATCGACGTCATGTTCCTGTATCGCGTCATCGAGTTGATCGGCGAGGTGGGCGACATGTCCGAGCGTATCGGGCGGCGCCTCGAGCTGTTGCTCTCGCACTAGGGGATTGCCATGGAATACGCGCTGATTTACATCGGGCTCGCCGCCGCGTTCGGCCTGTTCATGGCCTGGGGTATCGGCGCCAACGACGTGGCGAATGCGATGGCCACGTCGGTCGGATCGCGGGCGATCACGATCAAGCAGGCCCTCGTGATTGCGGCGGTCTTCGAATTCTCCGGCGCCGTACTTGCGGGTGGCGAGGTCACAAAGACGATCCGCAAGGGCATCATCGACGCGTCGTCGCTCGCGGAGACGCCGGAGCTGCTGATCTTCGGCATGCTGGCGGCGTTGCTCGCGGCGGGGCTGTGGTTGCTGATCGCCTCACAACGTGGGTGGCCCGTATCGACGACGCATTCGATCGTCGGGGCGATCATCGGGTTCGCGATCGCCGGCATCGGTTTCGACGCCGTGAGCTGGGGCAAGGTCGGCGCCATCGTCGCGAGCTGGGTCGCCTCGCCGCTGCTGGCCGGGATACTTTCTTTTCTGCTATTCAGCTCCGTGCAATGGCTCATCCTGACCCGGCCCGACCCGTTGGAAAGGGCCCGGCGTTTCGTGCCCTTCTATATTTTCCTGGCTGCGTTCGTCATGAGCCTGGTGACGCTGTTCAAGGGCCTGAAACACGTCGGGCTCGACCTGACGACCCTGCAGTGCTACCTGGTGTCCATCGGCTTCGGCATCGTGGTCGCGCTGATCGGCAAGGTGTTCATTAACCGCATCGAGCCGAACCGGAAGGCCGAGAAAAAATTCCATTACTTCACGGTCGAGCGCGTATTCTCGGTGTTGATGGTCGTAACCGCATGCGGCATGGCCTTCGCGCACGGATCGAACGACGTCGCCAACGCGATCGGCCCGGTGGCGGCCGTGATCAGCATCGCGCAGGAAGGCGTCGTCGGTCAGAAGTCGCCAGTATCCATCTGGATACTCCTGCTGGGCGGCATGGGAATCGTGGTCGGCCTCGCGACGTTCGGTCGGCACGTCATCGCGACCGTGGGCACCAAGATCACGCACCTGACACCGAGTCGCGGCTTCGCGGCGGAGCTCGGCGCCGCCACAACCATTGTCGTCGCGTCGGGCACGGGCATTCCGATCTCGACGACGCACACGTTGGTCGGGGCGATCCTCGGCGTCGGCATGGCCCGCGGCATCTCGGCCATCGACCTGTCGGTCGTCGGCCGCATCTTCCTGTCATGGATTATCACGATCCCGATCGGCGCCGTGCTGGCGATCATATTCTTCTATATTCTGAAGGCCATCTTCGGCGGATAAGCTGCAATAGATAAAGGCCCCGACCGGTTACGGTCGGGGCCTTTTTTCGATCCCCGGGGCCGATGCGCGCGGGATCAGTAGATCATCCTCGGGGTCGCGCCGTTCTGGCACAGAGCAGTAATACGGCGACCAAAAAAAAGACAGGCCGAAGCCTGTCTTTTTCGGTGCCTTGTCAGGCCGTTCGGTTTACTCGGCGTTGATCCACTCACCGCCCTGGAAACCGCAACCGATCTCGAGGCCGCCCGGATCGCCTTCGTAGTAAACCATCTTGGAAACGCCCATGTCGCAGGTACCGACCGCGGCTTCCATCGAGCACTCGCCGTCGCCCTGTGCGGCATCTGCGTTATCGTCGGCGTTGCCGAATTCTTCGCACAGCGCCGCGTCGGTCGGCATCTGGCAAACCTTGAACGGCCCGGCGAACATGTTTTCCTGCGTGTAATTGCAGTGTCCGTCACCCGCGGCTTTCGGGCCGCCGCCGCCGTCGTGCGCGCCCGCGAAAGCGCTGCCCGAGCTCATCAGTGCAAACGTAAGAGACAGAATGGTCAGTAGCTTCTTCATGTCGTTCAAATCCTTTTCTTCGAGAATAGTAGTCTGGATGTAGTACCGTGGACTGGCCCTATCTTAACGGCAAACATGGTGTGAAACGCAATATATATCGGCCTTTCAGCCGATCACTCTACGGTCAGGCAGGGTCAGTGTCATAGCGGTTCAGCTACCGTTCATATTTCTCACGCGGTCAGTTCGACAGCCCGCCGCCGCCCTGTGAAGGTTGGCGTGGTCGACGACGGCGCGGAAGTACTCGAGCTGCTTCAGGCCCACTCGGTGTTGAACGACACGCGATGCATGAGTCGATGCTGCTGGCCGAAGTCGAAGATGCCGCGGTGGAGCGTCGAGAAGTTGTCCCACAGGACGAGCGATTTCGGTTCCCAATGGAAGCGTGCCTGGTATTCCGGCCGCGTCTGCTCCGCGTGCAGAAAGTCGAGCACGGCCCGGCTCTCGCGTTCGTTCATGCCGACGATCTCGCGGCTCATCAGTTCGGATACGAACAGGAACTTGCGGCGCGACTCCGGATGCGTGCAGACCACCGGGTGCTCAGATGGAGGCAGGAATTTGCGGACGTCTTCCATG
>JBLYYV010000262.1:0-3346 GCA_048550095.1 Gammaproteobacteria bacterium | reverse complement strand
TCGCGCCGATCGAGCCTGGGCGCGCGCCGATGAACAGGTCCCACAACGAATAGCCTTCCTTCAGAACCGCGTCCACGCCGCCGGCGGCGGCGAGCTCGAGCGGCGTCGTCCGCTCGACGCCGGGCACCGGTACCCAAGCCGTTTCGCCGAACAACAGGTCCGGGTACGCGAACAACAGGAACGCATAGCCCAGCAGCGCCGGGCACACGAGGTAGCGGCCCGAACCGCCATAGATCAGTTTGCCGACGATGTAACCGAACGTGATACCGAAACCGACGCGCAGCAACGGTGCGTTGGCCGGCATGATCAACGCGAACAGCCAGACGGTCGCGAGCATGCCCTCGTCGACCGGCCGGCGCCTGACTGTCGAGAACACGACATCCCAGAACAACGCGACCGCGAGCGTGACGCCGAGTATCGGCAGGAAATACAGCAGCCCGATGAAGAAACAACTCAGGATGCTCTCGGCATCGTAGCCGATCCCGATCGAATCGATGACCGAGCCGCGCCAACCCTCGATGCCGACGAGGCCGAGTTCTGCGAGTTCGAGGTTGGTCTGGATACCGACGTTCCACAGACCGATGAACCAGCATGGGATCGTCGCGATGATGAACGTGTTCAGGAAGCGCTGGACGTTGTTACTGTCCCTGACGTGCGGCGCGGAAATGGTGCGCGCACCGGCCGAGTAGAAGAACCGGTCGAGCACCTCGATCAACGCGCGATAACCATGCAGGCTGCCGCCGGGACGAGCCTTCATCTGCAGGCGATCCAGTGTGCGCCGCAACGACATCAGCCTTCCTTCTCGATCATGTCGAGATTCATGCGCAACGCCACGCCATAGTTTTGCTTGGCGGGGCAGACGAACGAACTCAGGGCGAGGTCTTCCTCGGCGAGCTCGAGGCACCCCAGCGCCTGCGCGGAATCGGTGTCCCTGACCAGCAGGGCACGGAGCAGCGGCGACGGCAGGATATCCAGCGGCATCACGCGATCGAAAGCGCCGACCGGAATCATCGCGGCCAGCCGCCCGTGCCTGGACGTTGTGAGTTTCTGCCGCTTCGGATTCTCGGCAGACATCAGCAGGCCGGCGAAGGAATAGGACTCGGAACGAATCCGCGCCCAGCCGAACAGCTTGCGACCGGCATCCTCGGGTATCACCGAGACAAGGTTCTGGTAGGGCGCGAGATAACCCGTCGGCCCATGCGCGATGCGCCCGCTCAGCACGGAGCCGGACAGCACCCGATAGCGTGTCTCCGGATGCAGCTCGCCGGCAACGATGCCGCTGGTCAGCGCACCCTTGCGCGAACGGATCAGGCGCGGGGCGATGACGCCCGGCCCGCCGAGGGCCACGACACGATCCGTGCGGATTCTGCCCGTCAGGAACAGATGCCCGATCGCGATGACATCCTGGTAACCGATGTGCCAGACGGTCCGGTCGGAACTGACCGGATCGAGGAAATGGATATGCGTCCCCGGAAGCCCCGCGGGGTGCGGCCCCTCGAACTCCACCCGGCGCAATTTTTCCAGCTCGGGCTCGGGCCCCGACCAGCCCGGCGCGGTGCACAGGTAGACGCGGCCGTCGGTTAACCGGGAAACGATCTCGAGACCCGCGGCGAAGGCCTGCTTCTGATCGTCGATGATCACGCGCGGATCCGCGGCCAGCGGTCGGGTATCCATTGCGGTCACGAAGATCGACCGCGGCGACTCCGCGGAATGCGGCACGCGGTTGTACGGCCTCGTCCGAAACGCGGCCCAGGCGCCGGACTCGAGCAACTGTTCGCGAACGTGCTCGAGTCCGATCGCGCTCAACGCCGGCGCGTCGTGCGCGGCGAAGGTCTTTTCGTCTGTAGTACCCGCGTCCAGCTCGACGACGATGGATTGCAGTGCGCGTCGCCGGCCGCGATAGATCGCTTTTATTCGCCCGGTCCCCGGCGACGTAAACTTGACCGCGGGATCATGCTTGTCTTCGCACAGCACCTGGCCCAGGCGAACATGGTCGTCGACCTTCACTCGCAGGCGCGGCTTGAGACCGACGTAGTCGATCCCGAGTAGCGCGACTTCCGTCACCGGATTGCCGGGCGTGATGACCTGCTTCGGCGTGCCGGAGATCGGAATATTCAGGCCCTTCTTGATTTTGATTCTGGCAGGCACGAGTTGTTGTTCTTCCAGGCGACGACCGGGGCGGCAGGCGCCGCTCCAAGAGCGCTAAATCTAATTGGGAAACACGCGGGGCACAACCGCCACGCGCTCCGCCGTAACCGGGCCGAAAAAAAACGGGGCCGCGCAGCGCGCGACCCCGTTTCCCGGATGACAGAGCGTTAGTTGGCGCCCGCGCCGAACCGGTAGCTCATCCGCAGGCCAAAAGACCGTCCCGGCGGCAGGATCGGCGTCTGGTTCAGCGGCAGGACAAACGTGAACGGAGGTGCGGCCGTCGAGATGCCCTGGTTGTACGTGTTGGCGAACGTGGACTTGACCTTGCTGTCCTCGAACGCGTTGTCGATGTAACCGATGATCGACCAGGCGCTGGCCGTCCAGCCGAAGCGGAAATCCCACTGCGAATACGACGGCAGGATCTGCTGGTTGAACGCGCTCGTGAAGCGATCGTCCTGGTACAGGTAGTTCATCTCGAACAATACATCGATATCCCGGACGACCTCGCGCTGCCAGCTCAGGCCGGCAATAACCGAGTGCTTGGGCACGAACTCGAGTTCCCGACCGGAAAGGTTGATGTCGCAGAAATTCTTCGTCGCAGGATTGTTGTCTGGATCGACGATTGCACAATTGCCGGCATCCGCGATCGGCGCCGGACCCTGGCTCAACTGGCTGTAGTCCTTGTACTCCGAATCGAGGTAGGTCCACGACGCGAACAGGTTCAGGTCGTCCGTTGCCTGCCAGCTACCGTCCAGCTCGAAGCCGTAGATCTCGGCGGAGGCCGCGTTGACCGGCGCCGGGAACAGGACGCCGCTCGAATCAGCCCTCTGCGACGTGACCTGCTTGTCCGAGAAGTCCTGGAAGAACAACGCGCCGTTGACGATCAGGCGGTCGTCGGCCCAGCTCGTCTTGCCGCCGAACTCATAGACCGTCAGCTTCTCCTGCTCGAACTTGCTGCCGTCGGGATTGAAGCCCGACAGGGATCCGACGATCGCGATGCCGGCCGGCTTGAACGACTGCGCGACGGACAGGTACCACATCTTCGTATCGGAGGCGTTCCACTGCAGCGTGCCTTTCGGCGCGAAGAAATCGTCCGTTACCGAGTCGGATAGCGTGCCATACGCAGCCATAATCGAACTCGGGAAGAAGATGCCGCGAGGGTCTATCGCGCGTGGGCGCGCGGGACGCGAACCCGGGG
>JBLYYV010000261.1:0-3822 GCA_048550095.1 Gammaproteobacteria bacterium | reverse complement strand
CGGACGCATCATCCGGTAGATCTCGACCAGCGCATCGAGGCGGGTCTGCGATGCATCGATGCGCAGCGTATTCGACAGGTACGGACCCTGATCGAGGTCGTTGACATACAGCGTTTCGATGCTCTTGATGCCTTTCTCGATCATCGCCTCGACGATCTCGATCGTCAGCTCGTCGTTGGCACTGGCGATCAGCTCGCCGGTCTCGGTGTCGACGACATCATGCGCGAGGATCTTTTCGACGAGATACTCCTGCGGAACCGAGATCGCCTTGACGGTCGACTTCTCCATCTCGCGAACGTGGCGCGCCGTGATTCGCTTGCCTTCCTCGCAGATCAGCTTGCGGCCGAGCACGATGTCGAACATCGCCGTCTCGCCGCGGAGGCGCTGCGGCACGAGCTCCATTTTGATGTCCTTCTCGGACAGCTCGAAACCGATCTTCTCGAAGAACATGTCGAGCATTTCTTCGTTGGTGAACTCGAGCGCACGCAGGATGATCGAGACCGGCAGCTTGCGGCGGCGGTCGATACGCGCGAACACGCAGTCTTTCGGGTCGAACTCGAAGTCGAGCCAGGAACCGCGATAAGGAATCACGCGTGCCGAGAACAGCAACTTGCCTGACGAGTGCGTCTTGCCCTTGTCGTGGTCGAAGAACACGCCCGGCGACCGATGGAGCTGCGACACAATGACGCGCTCCGTGCCGTTGATGACGAATGTGCCGTGATCGGTCATCAGCGGCATTTCGCCGAGATAGACCTCCTGCTCACGGACTTCCTTGACGGCCTTCTTGGCGCCTTCCTTATCGTAAATGACGAGGCGGACCTGCACGCGCAGAGGGGCCGCAAAGGTCAGACCACGAGACTGACACTCCTTGACGTCGAACACCGGCTCGCCGAGGCGATAGCTGATGTATTCGAGCGCCGCGCTGCCCGAATAGCTGACGATCGGGAACACGCTCTTGAAAGCAGCGTGTAGACCCTGATCCTTGCGGGTATCCTCGGCTGTGTCTTCCTGCAGGAACTTCCTGTAGGAATTGACCTGGATCGCCAGCAGGTAGGGAACGTCCAGAATACTGGAACGTTTACCAAAGTCCTTCCGGATCCGCTTCTTCTCGGTAAAGGAATACGCCATGAAGTAGCACCTCTGTATTGCTACGCATTAATGCGTCAGTAGGACGCACACAGACCGCGGAGGGCGATTTTCATCACCCCCGCAGTCAACAACGAGCCGGCGCTGCTCTCGCTGCGCCGGCATCGCTTAGCCTGATTACTTGAGTTCGACAGCTGCGCCGGCCTCTTCGAGCGTCTTCTTCAGCTCCTCGCCTTCGTCCTTCGGAACGCCTTCCTTGATCGTGGCAGGCGCGCCTTCGACCATGTCCTTGGCTTCCTTGAGGCCAAGACCGGTGATCGTGCGGACGGCCTTGATGACCGAAACCTTGTTTTCGCCAAAGCTCGTCATCACGACGTCGAACTCGTCCTTCTCTTCAGCAGCGGCCGCTTCGCCGCCGGCAGCAGGCCCGGCAGCCACAGCAACCGGTGCGGCAGCGGTTACGCCCCACTCGTCTTCGAGCATCTTGACCAGCTCGACGACTTCCATGATCGGTTTTGCGCTCAGTTCCTTGAGCAGATCTTCGTTAGAAAGTGCCATTTCTTCGTTCTCCAGTTTATTTAGTGTTACTCAATAGTGTTTGGTTCGATGGTCTGCGATTCGATGTCTCAGGCAGCCTCGGATTCGCCACGAGCGCCGAGCACGCGCGCCAGCATCGCCGGCGGTTCCGCCAACGTCCTGACGAGCTTCGACGCCGGTGCCTGCAGCACGCCCAGCAGCATTGCTCGGGCCTGATCCAGGTTCGGCAAACTGGCCAGGCGGCCGAGATCTTCGGCGCCATAAAGCGCACCACCGATCGCGACTGCCTTCGTCGCCAGGTCCTCGTTATCCTTCGCGAACTCCTTGATGACCCGCGCCGCGGCGCCTGGATCCTCACGGGAGAATGCGAGCAGTAGCGGACCCTGCAACGCTTCCTTCAGACATTCGAACTCAGTGCCCTCGACGGCACGCCTCGCCAGGGTGTTCTTGATCACGCGCATGTAGACGCCTTCGTTGCGAGCCTTGGCCCGCAACTCGGTCATCTGCGCAACGCTAAGACCGCTATATTCGGCGGCGATTGCCGATTCCGAATTCGCGGCGATCTCGTTCACCTCGGCGACAACAGCCTTTTTGTCTTCGAGTCTGAGTGCCATTCCTATCTCCTAGCCTCGTTGTCACTGATTTCAATGGCGACCGTCACCAGGAGATCCTGATTCGAGTAACACCATCTGCGCAGGTCATCATCCTCGCGGACGATCCGATTAAGGCTGTCGAGACCATTCTCTCCAGCCACCTGCGGTCTTTGATGGAAGGAGGACGGTGTCAAACACCATCTTCCTTCTCCGTTGCCGCCGGCGAACCGACGTCTTTTTCTGCGCCCGGGGTCAGAGTAAAAACTCGCTGCGCGAATTTTTACTCTGACCCCAATCACGCGGAATCTACACCGTCGAACTATCGACCGCGATGCCCGGGCCCATCGTCGACGAAACCGACATGCGCTTGAGGTACTGGCCCTTCGCCGACGCCGGCTTGGACTTGACCACGTCCGCGAGCAACGCGGCCATATTTTCCTGCAGCGCTTTGACGTCAAAATCGACCTTGCCGATCGCGCAATGCACGATACCGGCCTTGTCGGCGCGGAAGCGGACCTGGCCGCCCTTCGCCGCCTTGACCGCTGCCTCGACGTCCTGCGTGACGGTGCCGACCTTCGGGTTCGGCATCAGCCCGCGCGGGCCCAGTACACGACCCAACTGTCCGACGACGCGCATGGCATCGGGGGTCGCAATGACAGTGCCGTAATCCAGGTCGCCGCCTTTCATTGCCTCGGCGAGATCGTCCATCCCGACGGCATCCGCTCCGGCTGCCTTGGCCTTGTCGGCATTCTCACCCTGCGTGAACACGGCGACGCGAACTTCCTTGCCCGTGCCGTGCGGCAGGACGACGGAGCCACGCACGACCTGGTCGGACTTGCGCGGGTCGATACCGAGGTTCACCGAGACGTCGACAGACTCGCTGAACTTGGCCGATGCCAGCTCCTTGACGAGCTTCAGTGCATCTTCGGCCGAATGAACCACATCGCGTGAGACCTTGTCAGCAAAAGCCTTCTGGCGCTTTGTCAGTTTTGCCATCTCAGACGCCCTCCACGTCGATGCCCATGCTGCGGGCACTGCCGGCGATCGTGCGAACCGCCGCGTCCATATCGGCCGCCGTCAGGTCGGGATCCTTGGTCTTAGCGATCTCCTCGAGCTGCGCCCGATTGACCTTGCCGACCTTGGTGGTATTCGGCGTGCCGCTGCCGGACTTGATGCCGGCAGCCTTCTTCAACAGGATCGATGCCGGCGGCGTCTTCTTGATGAACGTGAAGCTGCGATCGCTGTAAACCGTGATGACGACCGGAATCGGCATCCCCGGCTCGACGCCCTGGGTTTCTGCGTTGAATGCCTTGCAGAACTCCATGATGTTGACGCCATGCTGACCCAATGCCGGACCGACCGGCGGACTCGGGTTCGCCTTGCCGGCAGGGACTTGCAGCTTGATGTAAGTCTCTACTTTTTTAGCCATTTCTAACCTCTCCGGGTACCAACGCCTCGCGGCTCCCCATTGATGGGTTTTCGGGGCCGAGCCCCGTCGTGTTCGAGCGACTGGCTCGTGTCAGGCTTCCCTTATCGCCCTGGCGGTCTTCCCCACTGCTCTTTACGAGTGGGCGAACCGACAAGCCTGACACCAACCAATCTTGGG
>JBLYYV010000260.1:0-4037 GCA_048550095.1 Gammaproteobacteria bacterium | reverse complement strand
CGATCTCACCGATCTTCGCCAGGTTGCCCGGCGTGTTGTCGCCACGAATCCAGCCGAGCAGTGCGAGCTGAAAACCGGGACGCAACTGCCGACACAAATCCTCTATGCGCTCGCCGCTGCCGCCACGACTCTCGAGTTCGACCATGCCCGTGTCGCTGGTCCCGATGTTCAGCAGCAGCAGCGTGCTTTCCGACAAAAGGGGTCGTCCGCGCGCGGCGCGCAGATCATTGAGCAGCGGCAACAAGACCAGCGGAATGTCTCGCCCGCCACTGATGATCAGATCGACATAGGACGGTAACTGCACGGCAGCCCGGCTCAGTGCTTCGAGCGCCTCTTCGGCACGCGCATCGTCCGGACGCATCTTGCTCAAGTGCCGACAGGTGGACTCCATCTCCTCGGCCAGCAGGCTAGCCCCATACGTTTCCGTGACCCGCAACGCACCATTCGCGGCATGCAACAGGTCCATGCACTTTTCTATCGCGCGCGTTCCACCGCCGCCTTCCGCGTACTGCTCGAGGGTCGCGCGGACGTCGTTGAGCGTCGTGGCCAGCTCTTCGCCGACGATACTTAGCGATTCGGAAACGAGTTCTTGCATGCTCTCTTGTTGGTTTTATTCCGGGTTGCAGGCGAAATTGCGGTCAGGCTGTTTTCTGATCGACGTACGGGACATCCTGCGAGTCGGCTGATGGCTTTTGGTCCGTTGTTTCTGACACGAGATTCCCCAGGATCTCGTCTTCGATCTCGTCGACGATTTCGTCGTCGTCGCCGATCTGGTCCTGCGGCAAACGGAACCCGGCGACCGATTCGCGCAACTGCGCGGAGAGCTCGGCGAGCTTGCGAATCGACTCGGTCGTCGCGCTCGTGCTGGTTTCCGTCTCGACGTTGATTTCCTGCAGGCGATCCATATTGCGCGTCACGATCGCCGCCGCACCCGACTGTTCGCGAGCGGAACTCGAGATGTTCTGGACGAGCGACGCGATCTGGTTCGAAACCTGTTCGATTTCCTCGAGCGCCGCGCCGGCGTTCTCGGCCAAAAGCGCCCCGCCGACCACGTCGGTCGTGCTGCGCTCCATCGACACGACCGCTTCGTTCGTATCGTTCTGAATGGTCCTGACGAGCACCTCGATCTGCTTCGTGGCGTTAGCGGAGCGTTCCGCGAGCCGCTGCACCTCGTCGGCGACGACGGCAAAACCGCGGCCGGCCTCACCGGCCATCGAGGCCTGGATGGAAGCGTTCAGGGCCAGGATGTTCGTCTGGTCCGCGATGTCGTTGATCAGCTCGACGATGTTGCCGATCTCCTGCGAGCTTTCGCCGAGACGCTTGATGCGCTTAGCGGTGTCCTGAATCGTCTCGCGAATCGTATTCATGCCTTCGATCGTACGACGGACGGCATCGCCGCCTTTGTGCGCAACGTCGACCGAGTGACGTGCGACGTCCGACGAACGCTCGGCGTTGCCGGAGATCTCTTCGATCGATGCAGCCATGCTCATGATCGCGTCCGACGCCGCTTCGATCTGCTTGGACTGTGACTGGCTCGCCTCGGCGAGTTGCTGCGCCGTCACGTCGGTCTGCTTCGCGGCGCCGTCAACCATGATCGAACTGTCGTTGAGCGTCACCACCAGTTCGCGCAGCGCCTCGATCGCGTAGTTGATCGAGTCGGCGATCGCGCCGGTGATGTCCTCAGTAACCGTTGCCTTGACGGTAAGGTCGCCGTCGGCGAGGCTGCCGAGTTCATCGAGCAGGCGCATGATGGCCTTCTGGTTCCGCTCCTGCTGTTCCGCCTGCAGCGCCGTCGCCTTGCTGAAATCGCGCGCACGCCATGTCATCCAGCCGATCAGCAGCAGCAGCAAGGCCGCCACGCCGACGAGCCCCATGAGAATGTTTCGCTGCATGTCGCTGCCGGAGGCCCCGCCGCCGGATGCCGCCAGCGCCACCGGGCTGAGCTCTGCGGAAAGCGTGAATAGCTGCTGTCGCATCGCGGACTCTGCACCGAGCTGATCTGCCACGGCCAGCACATCGCGCACGGCATCGCCGAGGCGCGCAGTCGCGTCGCGCAAGGCGGCGAGTGCTTCAAGTGCTTGCGCATCGCTGACCGCTCGCAGGCCCAGAACCGGGTCACCTTCCTCGAATCCACGCACGACCTGCGCCATCGCCATGTCGGCGTCGAGCATGTTCTGACTCGTAATCGCGGGGACGCCACCGCCACGCGTCAGAGTGGCAGCATCGCGCCTGAGACCAGCAGCCAGCATTCGCACGCGCTCGAGCTGCGCCGCGACGATCGATCGATTCTGCACGATTGCCGCTTGTTCCAGGACGTTCGCCCGATCGACGACGACCGGCACGATTTGGTCGAGGCTTTGATTGGCCGCGGCCAGGGTCGCATGAGCGTCGCGACCATCCTGCAGGGTCGTCGCGTGTCCCAGCAGCGAGCGAATCGCACCGGTCTGCGCGGAGTTGAGGCCGCGGGTATCCGCCGCATCGAGCCGCTGCGTCGCGGACTTCAGATCGGCATAGGCCTCGTCGGTATGGGTCTCCAGCACGCGCACGGCATCCGTGACGGTCGTCTGCGCCAGCGCCAGCGTCCCGAGACGTGAATCGCCGGAAGCGCCGTCCGAACCGCGAAACAGCATGACCAGAACCGCTGCCAGGAGAATCACCCCCAGACCGACGAGCACCGGAATATGCTGTGAGCCACTACCTTTATTTGTCATCTATCGTTACCTGCTGCTCATGCGCCCGGACGGAACCGCCGACCGAACGAAATATATGCGTATCGTCACTCAGCTGCCTGCTGAAATTCCTCGCTCGTCTGGAGCCGGTCGACGTCGAATATGGGCCACGTCTCCACGCCACGCTCGAAAACGCCGCTGAGATAGTGCTCGCAGCGAATAATTGTCCGCGGCACCTGGGTTATCCGTTCGGAATGGAGAAATCGGCGAAAACCATAGACCTCGTCGACCACCAAGCCGATCGGCACGTCGGAACCATGCAATACGAGCACGCGCGCCTCGCGACTGCCACTGTTGGGGCCCGCGCCGAGAAAAGCCTTCAGATCGATGATGGGCAACAGGTGACCACGCACATTCGCCAGACCGCGAATCCAACCCTTTGCGCCGGGCACACGCGTAATGAACGGGGGCACCATCAACACTTCTCGAACCCGGTCGCGCTCGACGATGAACTGCTCGTCGCCCAGCCTGAAACCGATGCCTACCCACTCCTCGACGTCGACGTTCTCGCCGGTGGCACCCGCCAGCGCCGTCTTGCTACGCCGCTCGATCTCCTTGAGCAAATCGAAGGGATGGTCCTTCAGGGAACGGAGATCGATTGCGTGCGCGTCTGCCATCAGCTTAGATGCGCCTGTACCGCCGCGATCAACTCGTCGTCGGCAAATGGCTTTGTCAGGTAGTCGACGGCGCCAACTTTCAGACCGTAAAACTTGTCGCTTTCCTGATCCTTGGTCGTCACCATGACCACCGGAATGGCCGCGGTCGCCGGATCCTTGGACAGCTCGCGCGTTGCCCTAAACCCATCCATGCCCTCCATGACGACATCCATCAGGATGACGTCGGGCCGTTTGTCCTGCGCGACAGAAATCGCTTCCGCCCCATCGCTCGCCACGACCGTCTCGAACCCGTGCTTCTCGAGCGTGTTCGCGATTATGTGCTGTTCGGTCGGCGAATCGTCAACTATCAACACGAGCGCCATGGCGCACCCCCGCGTGGCTCAACTGGAGACCTGGCTGGCGATTGCCCCCAGGAGTTCGTCCTTGGTGAATGGTTTCGTCAGGTAGTGTTCGGATCCCACTATCCTGCCGCGCGCTCGATCGAACAGGCCATCCTTGCTCGAGAGCATGATGACCGGCGTGTCTTTAAACGTTTTGTTGTGCTTGATCAGGGAGCAGGTCTGGTAACCGTCGAGTCGCGGCATCATGATGTCGACGAAGATCACGTCGGGATGATGGTCGGCGATCTTGGCGAGCGCGTCGAACCCGTCGACAGCCGTATAGACGGTGCAACCCTCCTTGGTCAGCAGGG
>JBLYYV010000259.1:0-2849 GCA_048550095.1 Gammaproteobacteria bacterium | reverse complement strand
TCGTGGCCGGAGTCCTTCATGGAGATTGTGCGCCTGTGTCGTAGAGTTCGTGAGCGGCCTGTGTGATCTCGTTCGCGAGCAATTGTGCCGGTTTCGCCAAAGTCACGCCGGCTCTATAGGTGAGTGTCGCCATAAACGACGCTGACGGCCATTCGAAATCCAGGTAGACCAGCGGCGCCTCGCTGCCGGCCGGGCCGACGACCGACTCGGGCACCGCATGCGGAACGGTCAGCGACAGGAACGGGCCGTTGGTTAGCAGCCCCATCGCGCCGGACACGGCGTTCGAGTAAACGAGTCGTTGCGGTGGTTTTACCCCCGCGCCGACAAATACCTCCAGCAACGGCAGCGGACCGGTCTCGCCGATGCGGGCGCTGGCGACGATCCATGGGAATTTCGCAAGCTGTTCCATGGTCACGTCTTGCTCGCCGGCCAGCGGGTGATCGCGCCCGGCGATTACGTGCGTGCCGACCGCGAACAGATTCTCGGTGCGCAATTCCTCGTCAGCGTGCCAGTCGGGCGTCGCGACGCCGGCGACGAAGTCGATGCGGCCGCGCCGCAATTCGCGGATCAGCGTTTCGGTCAGGCCGCCGATCAGCGAAACGCGGATGCGCGGATACTTTTCCTGAAAGCGGCAGATGGCGAGCGGGCCGACCTCGCCCGCGAGCGAACCGCCGATTGCGACGCGCACTTCTCCGACCGAGTTCTCGTCCATCGCGCCCAGTTCTTCCTGGGCCGCACGATGTTGCACGATGATGCGGCGCGCGTGCTTTTCGAGGGTTCGCGCGAATTCGGTCGGTACGACGCTGCGCTGATGGCGCTCGAACAGCTCGACGCCCAGCTCCGACTCGAGTTTCTGGATGCTGCGGCCGATCGCCTGCGACGTCAGCCCGGTCGCTCGGGCGGCCGCCGCGAAATTCCCTTCGTCCATCACCGCGAGGAACTGCCGCAGCTGCTTTATCTCCATCGCGCCGCACAATAGGAAACAGAAAGTTTCATAACAACTTATATTAGAAAGTTTTGTTTGACAGTGCAAACCGCGTGTGTTCCTATCCGAGACGCGACTGACAGTTCTGATCGACGAATACACGGGGGGAATCCAATGATTCGCAGGATCCGTTTGCAGAGTTCTCTGGGGGGATTGATTGGGCTCGTTCTGCTGGCGCCGCAAACGTCGCTGGCCGCGCTCGATGAGGTGACCACGACGGCCGAGCGTCGCGAGGCTGTGCTGCAGAAAGTACCGGTCTCCATCACGGCGCTGACGGAAGACCAGCTCGAGAAGCGACGCGTTCAGGTCGTTACGGACATCGGTCAGAACGTCCCGAATATGCTGACGACGTTTTCGTCGAGCAGTCCGCAGAATACGCGCATCTTCCTGCGTGGTCTCGGTCAGAGCGAGACGACGATGCCCACCGCGGAACCGTCTGTCGGTATTTACGTGGACGATGTCTACGTGGCGCGCGCGAACGGGGCGAACCAGCGACTGGTGGACATCGAACGCGTCGAAGTTTTGCGCGGTCCGCAGGGTACGCTATACGGCCGGAATACGATCAGCGGCGCGATGAAATTCGTGACCCGTAAGCCGGACGAAGATGCGCGCGCCGATGCCAGTGTTGCCGTCGGCAACTACAACCTGATCGACGCCAAGGTCAGTGGCAAGACGCCGTTCGCCGGCGATAACTGGGCCGTCGGCGGCTCGGCAACCTATTACGAGCGCGACGGCATCTGGACGCGCTATTCGGCGCCCGGCGCTTCGACCGGGGAAGAAGTCGGCGCCCGCGAATACGGCGGTGCGCGCGCGGAGATCGCCTACATCGGTTCGGATCGATTCGATGCTTTTGCGAGCGTCTCCTATGTGGACGACAAGAGCGACGCACTCTACCTGACGCCGATCGACGACAACCAGGTACCGCTGACGGGCGGCGATCTGTTCACGACACTGACGAGCCAGGACCAGTTCGCCGACACGGAGCAGGTCAACGCGGACCTTACGCTGAGATGGGACCTGGGCGGCTGGGAGATCAAGTCGATCACTGGTTTTCGAACGCTCGATAATGATTCGCTGATCGATATTTCGGGTCAGAACAGCTGGTATATCGATACGAAGGTCTCGTCCGACCAGTTCAGCCAGGAACTCCAGGCGCTCGGCACGTCGTTTGATGAATCGCTCGAGTGGATCGTCGGGGCCTACTACCTGCGCGAAGAGGCCGACGTGGATACCCTGAACACGATCGCCGGTATTTTCACGAATCAGCAAATCTATACCCAGGAGCTCGACAGCTACGCGGTATTTGCACAGGCGACCTGGTATTTCGTGCCGAACGTCGGATTGACCCTCGGCGGTCGTTACACCGTCGACGACAAGAGCCTGGCCGGTGAAGTTATCGGCATGGGGCCGCCGAGCTGGGTCTCCGGCTCGACCTCCAACAGCAAGGACTGGTCGGAATTCACACCGAAGATCGGCCTCGACTACCAGGTCAACGACGACACGCTGATCTACGCCTATGTCGCGCAGGGTTTCCAGGCCGGCGGCTTTCAGGCGCGGGCGTTCTCGGTCATCGATCTCGACGAATCCTACGACCCGACTACCGTATGGACCTACGAGATGGGCGCGAAGATGGAATTGATCGACAACCGCGTGCGCGTGAATGCATCTTTCTTCCACAATGACTTCGAAGATCTCCAACTGACGTCGCTGAATGAGGAGCAGGGCGGCGGCACGATCGTGCAGAACGCCGCCGAGGCGACGGTGCATGGATTCGAGCTGGAGGTCATGACCCAGCCCATCGAGTCCGTCAACATCTGGGGCACTTTGTCGACGGCCTGGAGCAACTATCAGAAACTCGATTCGA
>JBLYYV010000258.1:0-2565 GCA_048550095.1 Gammaproteobacteria bacterium | reverse complement strand
CTTGTGCGCTTGCGCATGCACGTCGAGTCAGCGATCGATTTTCCTGAAGAAGAAATCGACTTTCTGTCCGATGACGACCTGCTCAAGCGTATCGACGCTTGCGAAGCAGCGTTCGAAACACTACTGGCTGAAGCGAAACAGGGGCGCGTACTGCGCGACGGTTACCGTGTGGTTATCGTGGGCAAGCCCAATGCGGGCAAGTCGAGCCTGCTGAACCTGCTCAGTGGACAGGAGGCAGCGATCGTCACCGAGGTTGCGGGCACGACGCGCGATGTACTGCGCGAACAGATCGACATCGACGGTCTCGCTGTCGAGCTCGTGGATACGGCAGGCATACGCAACGACCCTGATCGCATTGAAGCGGAGGGCATTCGCCGAGCTCGCGCCGCCCTTGCCGACGCCGACGCGGTGCTCTGGATCCAGGACGCCACCGACAAGGACCAGGAGGAGCCGAAGGAGAGTCTGCCGGACGGTGTACCGATTACGATCGTGCACAACAAGATCGACCTGAGCGGTGACGAGCCCGGTTTCATTAATGGCGAGGTTTATCTCTCGGCCGAAACCGGCGCCGGTATCGAGGCGCTGCGACGGTGTATTCGCGAGCTCGCCGGCTATGAAAACCAGGGCGAGGGCGCATTCACCGCACGCCGGCGGCATATCCGGGCGCTGCGAAAAGCCGCCGATCACTTCGCCACCGGCAAAACGGCGCTTGAAGAAACGAAAGCCGGTGAGCTACTGGCCGAGGAGCTGCGGCTCGCACAGCAGGCGCTTGGAGAAATAACCGGAGCTTTCTCCGCCGACGATCTGCTCGGCAAGATTTTCTCAGAGTTCTGCATCGGTAAGTAAGACTGACCGCCTGCTAGAATTGCTGTCGTCCCCAGCGGAGATTCGCGTGCATATGTTCAAGTACCGGGCGGCGCTCGTCGCCAGTTGTTTCTTATTGTTCTCTACAAGCGCGTGTACGCCACCGGAAACAGACGGTGGCGCGAATGCGGGTGCGGCCTTTCATGCATTGCTGGATGAACACTGGGCAGAGGCAGAGGCTGAGAAGATTTTTTTCCGCACGGACCCGGATGGATGGCGCATGGACGGCAGGCTCTCGGAACATACGGCCGAGGCGCGCGCCCGGCGAGCGCAATTCAATGAACAGGTGCTGAGCGCGCTGGCGGATATCGACGCCGATGATCTCAGCCCAGGCGACAAAACCTCGTATCGCATTTTCAGGTATGAGCGGGAAACCGAGCGCGCTCATTATCAGCAGCGCGATCACTATTTTCCGTTTACGAGCCTGTTCGGTTATCACACCTACTTTGCCGAGTCGCCAGCGAACACATCGTTTCTATCGGCACAGGATTACGATGACTACCTGGTCAGCCTGGCCGATTTCACGCGTTACAACCGCGAGCACATCGAGGTGTTGAGAGAGGCGGTTGGCGCTGGTTATACGCACTACTGCGGCAGCATCGAGGACTACGCGAGAACGATTGACGCGCACATCGTTGCGAACGCGGAGCAAAGCGGTCTCTATGTGCCGTTCAATAACTTCCCGGGCAATGTCAGCGACGACCAGCGGGTAGCGCTCACGAACAAAGGCGTAACGCTGATCAATGATGTCGTCATCCCCGGGTACGAGGAGCTGCTGGCGTTCTTCAACGAGGAGTACCTGCCGGCGTGTCGGCCCGAACCCGGCATTACGTCCTTGCCAGGTGGCGATGATTACTATCAGTACCTGATCGCGTACTTCACGACGACCGACATGAGCGCGGCAGAAATACACGAGCTTGGCGTATCCGAAGTCGAGCGCATCCGCGCCGAGATGCAGGCCATCATTGAATCGATAGGTTTTGATGGCGACTTCGATGCGTTCGTCGAATTCCTGCGCGAGGATCCGCAGTTCTATGCGAAGACGGCAGACGAGCTCCTGGGTCGTGCCGCGCTAATCAGCAAGACGGCCGAAGGTGAGCTACCGCGGTTTTTCACGCGCCTGCCGCGCGCGACCTACAAGATCGTCGGTAACCCGACCCGTGGTGCGTACTACATGGCGCCGAGCGGTGATGGCACAGACTCGGGAACATACTTCGTCGAAATAGGCGACCTGGAAAGCGAGCCGCTGTATGCGCTGGAATCACTGTCACTGCACGAGGCGGTTCCCGGGCACCATCTGCAATCGACGCTTGCCCAGGAGCTCGATCTACCCGAATTCCGCCGCGATCTGTATCACTCGGCATTCGGCGAAGGGTGGGGGCTTTATTCCGAGCGGCTCGGCAAGGAAATGGGCTTCTACAAGGACCCCTACAGCGATTTCGGGCGACTCAGCTACGAGGCCTGGCGCGCTTGCCGCCTTGTGGTCGACACGGGTCTGCACGCCTTCGGCTGGTCACGGCAGCAGGCCGTGGACTTCATGCTTGAGAACACAGCCCTGAGCGAGGCGGATATCAACAAGGAGATCGACCGCTATATCACCTGGCCAGCACAGGCGCTGTCGTACAAGATCGGCGAGCTCAAAATCCGCGAGCTGCGGGCGAGGGCGGAACGCGAACTGGGCGCTGCTTTCGATATCCGGCG
>JBLYYV010000257.1:0-7754 GCA_048550095.1 Gammaproteobacteria bacterium | reverse complement strand
GCCACCATCACATTCACGGTCACGCCGAGCAACGACGCACCCGTCGTCACGGCGGAAATCCCCGACCGTGTGGCACTCGGTTTCGAGACGGTCGTGCAGACCGAGTTCACGGATGACCTGGTGGAGCCGGACTCGGGTGAATACACCGCGTTTATCGACTGGGGCGACGGCAACAGCGACACGACCGGCGAGATCGTCGACGATGGTGACGAAGCTGACCTGATCGGTATCGTGACTGTCGCGCCGATGTCCGCCGACGATGAAGGCAGCACGTTCGCCAAGCACAACTATGAACAGACCGGCGAACGCACGATCAACGTCTGCGTGACGGACAGCGACGGACTGGAGGGCTGCGACGAATTCGCTGTCGAGGTCGAGTCGCTGGTCGTTCTGGGCGTCCGCGGCATTTTCTACGACGGGCCGCTCGAGGAGGACGAGTTCACGCTGCAGGAAATTCCGGACGGTACGGGTTTCACGTTCGAAGTCACAGTCGAAAATGCCGAGCCTTCGGTCGGCGCCGGGTTGACCGCCGAGGACATCGAGATCGATCTGCTGTTGCCGGCGGGCCTCGACATCGACGGCATCACCATCGGGCAGGGCAATTGTGCGCGTGACGGCCTGACGTTGAGTTGTGCGATCGGTACGCTGAGCCCGGGCTCGGTGGCGGTACTGACGATGAACGTCAGCGGGCCCGGCAACCTGATCTACGAAGAAGATTTCGAGTTCGAGGGCACGGTCGGCACGAGCTCCGATGCGCTGGATCAGGCGCCCGGTGTCGTGTCCGGCCTGACGTTGATCGCCGATACCACGGACACCGATGAAGACGGCATGAGCGACACGTTCGAGAACACATTCGGCCTCGACCCGGGTGTCGACGACAGCAGCGGGGATGCCGACGGCGACGGGCTCAGCAACGTTGACGAATACAACTCGGAATCGTCGCCGCTGGTTGCCGATACCGACGGCGACGGCGTCAATGACGGCGAAGAAGTCATCGCGGGGACCGACCCGACCGTCGACGATATTCCGCCGATGCTCAATATTCCGGCCGATGTCATGGTCAATGCGACCGGCGCGCTGACGCTCGTAGACCCGGGCACGGCGACCGCGAACGACTTCAGGGACGGGGCGGTCGACGCGACCGCGAACGATGCCGGGCCGTTCCGTCCGGGTCGCCATGTCGTTCGCTGGAGTGCGTTCGACGAGTCCGGCAACGAGGCCGAGGGATTCCAGTTCGTCGACGTCGTGCCGATGGTCAGCCTGCAGATCGATCAGTCCGTATCGGAAGGCACGCTGGCCCGCGTCAGTGTCGAGCTCAACGGGCCGGCCGTGACCTACCCGGTCACGGTGCCGTTCCGGGTCAGCGGTTCGGCGACGAATCCGGACGACCACGATGGCGTCGACGGCGAAGCGGTGATTGCTGCCGGGCTGACGACGGACATCGAGATCGACGTCGTCAGGGACGCGAACGACGAGCCCGACGAGACGATCGTGTTGTCGATGGGTACGCCGGAGAATGCGGTGCCGGGCGCGACGACCACGCATATCATTTCAATAACCGAACTGAACCTGCCGCCTAGGGTCACGATCGGCGTGGAGCAGCAGGGCAGACCGACGACGACGATCGTCAGCAGCGCCGGTCCGGCGGTGCTGATCGCCGACGTACAGGACGACCCTGCACAGGAACAAAGTTTCGACTGGAGCGGATCGGACAGCGCTCTGATCGATCCGATCACGGTCAACGATCCGGCATTCCTGCTGGATCCGTCCGGCCTGTCGGCAGGGCTTTACGGCATGCGGGTCGGCGTGACCGACGATGGTCTGCCGCCATTGGGCGCCGAGGCGAGTTCGCTGCTCAATGTCGCCGCCGAACCGTTGCTGCTGAAATCGAGCGACGACACCGATGCGGACGGCGAGAGCGATGCGGCTGAAGGGCCGGGCGACAGCGACGGCGACCGAGTCGCAAATTATCTCGACGACATCGCGAATACCAATTATCTGCGACTCGCGGCCGATGGCCGCCTGCTCGAGACGCAGACGGGCCTGAATTTACGACTCGGAGCCACGGCGTTCGAACAGAGCAGCTTATATGCCTCGGTCGACGAGCAGAGCATCGGTATGGATCTCGAGTATGGCTACGCCAGCAGCCTGATGGACTTCGAGATCACGCGAATGGATCAGAACGGCAGCGCGCAAATCGTCCTGCCGCTGGTCACTCCGGCACCGGCCGGAGCGGTATTCCGGATATTCGACGACGGGCTGTGGCGGAGTTTCGTCGAAGACGCGGATAACCGGATCGCTTCGGCGTCGGGTGCACGGGGCGCGTGCCCACCGGCGTCGCAAGATGCCTATGATTCGGGCCTGACGGCAGCCGACGGATGCCTGCAGCTGACGGTGAACGACGGTGGACCGAACGACCTGGACGGCGTCGCCGACGGCACGATCCGGTTGACAGGCGGACTTGCGGTGCCGATTTCGGCCAGCGGGGAGCCTCTGCCGCAGACGGATTCGACGCTGACGGGCGACGGTGAAGTCGTCATGGCGAAGTTCCTGCTACGCAGCGATTCGGGAGATACGGCGCTGAACTCGCTGACGCTGAATTCGAGCGGCGGGGCGGACGAACGGCAGATCGATGATGTGGTCCTGATCCACGATGTCGACCGCGACGGAGAATGGAATGACGCCGACCAGATACTGGCGAGTGGTCAATACGCAGTCGATGACGGTTCGCTGACGCTCTTCCTCGATGAGCCCCTCGAAGTGCCCGCCGGTGACACGAACCTGCTCGTAGTCTACGTATTCGGAGACTCCGCGCCGGAGATTGATGATGAGTGATTTCGGAAAATCGATCCTTCTTGCGACCCTGCTAATCGTGTTGGCAGGTTGTGATGTTTTTGATGATGGCGATAACGATGGCGTCAACATTTTTAATCCCGACAGCTGGAACCCCGACGCTTCGAACCCCGATATTTCGAATCCCGATACGTCGTCGCCGCCTGGTGCCGCAGACTATCTCGTGACCGTCGAGTCAGCCGATATGATCAATATCGATTCGGGACAGCCAATTGCGGTCGATGGATTTCCCTTGCAAGGCAGTGCTCTGACAGTCGAGTAGTCAGCTCTCAAATAACTCCCGAACTCACGATCCTGAACTTCGCGAGGAATCGCGTAAGTGCCTGAAAAGATTGGTGGTGATGGGTGGACTTTAAATGACGCCATCTTTCCGGGCCGTGCAAAGCGCGGGCTGGAAAGATATGCGGCGGAATTTATGCGGAGCGGAACCGAAGGTTTCGCGTAGCTAACCACCGACCCCGGCATTACGACGCACATGGATGTGCAAGTGCCGCGAAGGCCATGGATGGCCGAGAGCGGCGAGAGAGCGCTATATCAATCGTAACTAATTGTTTTAATTGACAATCGCCAAGGGGCGTCCGTTGCCAAGTGCATGACCGTGCATAACGGTGCATAACAGGGTCCCGTAAATCTCCCGCAGTCGTTTTAGAAACACGTCTTCCGGCGGGCCAATTCGGGTACAAGTTTCCGGGAAGCGACGCTTCTATTAGGCCATCAGCATCCGAGGGCCGAACGCGAACTTAGCGGTCTATAGTTGCTTCTCCGGCGCAATCTTCAGGAACCACGCGCTAAATCGCCGCCAGGATCAGCCCGTTGTGGGTCGCCTAACGGCCAGAAGCATTGGTAATCGGGCGGGCCTCCCATCGAACACAGCAAGCTGAATGCCGTGCTTGGGGACTCAGGCAAAACCCTCGCGATGAGCAAACGAAGCTTGCACTATTTACGCGGCGCCGAACCGCATTTCCTCGACGTTAGAGAGGTCCGTTGTCTGCCGAGCACTCCAAAGGTCATAGGTATGCTGCATAGCGAGCCAGCTTTCCGGAGTTCTGCCAAGCGCCTTCGATAGCCGAAGTGCCATCTCGGGGCTGATTCCGCTCTGGCCGTTTACGATTCGATTCACTGTCGAGGCCGCCACATTGAGACTCTCAGCCAGCGACCGGACGCAGACGTTAAAAGGCTCCAAGTAGGTTTCCCAAATGAACTCACCGGGATGTGGAGGGTTGTGCATCGCCATTAGTGGTAGTCCTCGTAATTCAGTACATACACGTCGCCGTGATCAAACTCGAAGGTCAAGCGCCAGTTACCACTGACCCAGATCGACCAGCGGTTCTTCGACTTCCCTTTCAATTGGTGCAGGCGGTAGCCCGGGATTCGCATATCCTCGATAGTTAGAGCAGAATCCAAGGCGGCCAGTTGCAGCCTGAGCCGTTTGGCATGCTTGGCCTGTATACCAGTCGTCTTGCCGCTATCGAAGAAACGCTGCAGGCCTTTATGCCGGAACGACTTGATCACGCGCTGATTGTAGCATGTTGCGCATCACGCAACAACACAAAGACGATTGATGCATGCATCCGAGTCGAACTCGACCGACCAGCCACGACGGTACGGATACCCAGCTTGCTGGGTCCCGCAAAACTCCCGCACTGACAATTCTGTAGTTGCCAGGGAACGCGTAAGTGCTTGAAATATATGGTGGTGATGGGTGGACTTGAACCACCGACCCCGGCATTATGAGTGCCGTGCTCTAACCAGCTGAGCTACATCACCACGCGAAGGGACGGGAATTGTCTGCGTCGGCCCCGATGCTGTCAAGAACCGCGGTTCATCCTCGCAATCAAGACTCCCGGATAATCTTCTGAATATCCTCGAAATTGCCTGAAGGCCGCGTGGCTACTGGGTTCGGCGATGTTCACGGTTAGTGCCTTTTGCCCGCCGACATAGCATTATTACGCCGACTTCCGCCGGCAGCGTCGCGTCTGCCCGACGGATCTGAGCCGAACTCAACAAGGACGAACCACGGGGACACCATGCTGCGCATCATTTCCGTTTATAACATCAAGGGCGGCGTCGCCAAGACAACGACGGCCGTCAATCTTGCTTACCTCGCCTCTTCAGAAGGCGCCCGAACGTTGTTGTGGGATCTCGACCCGCAGGGTGCGTCGACTTATACATTACGTTGCGAACCGAACGTTGAAGGCGGCGCGCGCGAATTGGTCGACGGCGAAAAGCCGCTGTGGGCACTTACGCGGGAAACCGACTATCGCAAGCTCGATCTGATCCCGTCCGATTTCTCGTATCGACACATGGATACGATGATCGACGAGTACAAGGAAGCGACGAAACATCTGTTGCGCCTGATGCGCCCGCTGCGCGACGAGTACGATTACCTGATCATCGATTGCCCGCCTGGTATGACGCTCGTTTCCGAAAACATCGTGCGGGCGTCCGACGCAATCGTCACGCCGATACTCCCCTCGCCGTTCTCGATCCAGATGCTGAACACGCTGATGCATTTCATCGAGGAGAAAAACTGGGATGACGTATCGATCCTGCCGTTTTTCTCGATGGTCGACCGCCGCAAGAATCTGCACAAGCAGGTGACGGAATCTTTGCGCGACGATTACCCGATGATCCTGCAGACGGAGATTCCATACTCGAGCGAGATCGAGCAGATGAGCCTGCGGCGCGCGCCGATTCCGAGTTATTCGCCGAAGAGTCGCGCCGGTCGCGCGTTCACTGCGCTGTGGGCGGAGATTCAGCGCGAGATGCTGGGCGAGTCAGAGTTCGACAGCTACCAGCGGATCGCCGTTTAGCTCTACAGCCTGGTCGGCATCAACCGCGGCGAGTACGCGGCCGACCGTCTTGTCACTGACCAGCGCCTGGAAAACGGCGTCGCCGAGGTCCGACGGGTTGATGTGACCGGACACCGTGGTGCTGTCGAGCAGGATTGCACCGCCCTTGAAGTTGCGCCTGAGCATGCCGCCGGCGCGAATGATCGTCCAGTCCATCAGCGTGTCGCGCAACGCGCGCTCCGCCCATGACTTGGCCGTCAATGCCTTGCCGACGAACGCCTTGACGAAAGCGTCGACGGCGCCGGAACTGTCACCGCAACCGATCGACGTCACCAGCAGGAAACGTTTGACGCCGGCCTCGTGCGCGACGTTGATGACGTTCAGGTTACCGGTGCTGTTCATCGACGGTGAGCCGCCAACGATGCTGGCGATCGCGAGACCCTCGAGGTTCAGGTTGGCGAAGATCGCGGCGACGTCTTCACGTCGCGTGGGATTAGCCTTGACGACTTCCGCGCCGAGCCGCTGATACATGCCGGGGTCGGTGGAGGGTCGGACGATGGCGATGACATTCAGGCCGGCGCGGCAGGCGAGCTGTACGACGCGATATCCGGTATCGGTATCGGCACAAACCACGAGCACTGAGCGTACGTCCATACGTATGGGATACCAGAATCACCCGACGGGTTCAAACGATCACGCGTTTTAGTCGTCGGCGATCCGCGCTTCGGCCGCGGCGATGCGCTGGTCGAGTTTCTCGAGCTTGTTCTGACCTGTGGCGAGCGTGTTTTCTGCGGCGCGACATTCCTCGCTTTCGCGATCCTTGAATGCTTTGACTTCGATCTCGATCGCCGCCAGTTTTTCCACCATTTCCTGACGTTGCTCGCGAAGCTTCTCCAGCGATTCGGCTTTCTGCGCCTTGTCGAACACGACGTCGTCCGGGGTCCGGTCGAGGTGCGAAGCATCAGGCCCATGGTCTTCGGGTGGAATCACTCGGGCGGACGAGTCCATCGCTCGCGTCGTCATGAAATTCGGGGATACGATCTCGACTTTTCCTCGGTGCAGTTCGTCGAGCGTCGTCGCGCGCAGTTTGCGGCGACTGGCAAGCAGTTGTTCGATGTTCTCCTCCAGCCCGGCGATTCGATACGTCACCGAGAAGTCTCCGAGGTGACGAATCTGTACGAACGGATCCTTGAGGCCGGCCTTCTCGGCCGCGGCGAGCAACAGCTCTTCGACGCGCCGGCGCGGTGCGTCGTAGCCGAGTGACACTTCGACCGACAGGATCGTGCCCGAATCGCGGAGTACCGTGACCGGATGCGTGACGAGAAACAGGTTCGGCAACGTGGTCAGGTCGCGATCCTCGGTCTGGATCTCGGTGTGCAGCAGATCCATTTCCGATACGCGGCCCGCGTGCGCTTCGACCATGATGTACTTGCCCGGACGGATCTTCTTCAGCGTCTTCAGCATCAGGCCCGCCATCGCGTTGCCGACGATGGTCGTCGATGACAGCGCGATCGTGGCGCTGAGCACAATCCCGAGCAGGCCCAGCAACTGCCCCTGCATCTCGTCGCCGATGGGGATCACGACGATCGCGAATATGAGACCCAGCAGCGACACGGCCAGCATGATCAGCTGACGCCGATACTGCTCGGCGGGTCTATCGGCATATTGTTTCAGCAAGCGGCGATGCACGCCCCAGATGCCCGCCCCGACGAACAAAAATATGGCCGCGGACACCAGGAACGAGAGAGTCGTGCCGATCAGATTACCCATGACGGCAGTCTAGCAAATGGAACCGGTCCCCGATCTAGACGTTAAATAAGAAGTGCACTACGTCGCCCTCGTGCATGACGTATTCCTTGCCCTCGGAGCGCAGCCGGCCCGCCTCGCGCGCGCCCTGCTCGCCGTTGCCGGCGATGTAGTCATCGAACGCGATCGTCTCGGCGCGGATGAAGCCTTTCTCGAAGTCGGTGTGGATCTCGCGCGCGGCCGGCGGCGCGGTGGCGCCGACTTTGACCGTCCAGGCGCGGACTTCTTTCTCGCCCGCCGAGAAGAAGGTCTGCAGGCCGAGTAATTTGGAGCCCGCATGGATGACGCGATCGAGGCCCGGCT
>JBLYYV010000256.1:0-3420 GCA_048550095.1 Gammaproteobacteria bacterium | reverse complement strand
GCAAAAGCTCAAGGACACGACGAAGCCGCCGCGCTTTATCAAGACGGTCTGGGGCACCGGCTATACGTTCGTCGGCGAAGAGGCGCCCTGAGTCATGCAGAAACTACTCCATCTCGTCGCGCACTCGTTGTCGGCCCGCATCCTCGGCGTGTTCTTCCTGACCGCGCTGGTCTATAGCGTCGCGGCTAGGCACGCCGTGAATCTAGTGCTCGACCGGGACTACCTGCGGGAGATGATCGGTTCGCACGTCGCGCTGCATACGACCTACCTGATTGACGACCTGGGCTATCCGCCGTCTATAGAACGCGCCGGCGAGCTGGCGCGGGACAATGCGATGGATATTCAGATCACCGGCCCGGGCGTGAACTGGGCGTCCGATCCGAATTTTCCGGCCGCCAAAGAACTCGGGTACGAACCGAGCGAATTCTTCACCCATCTGGACTTCCAGCGCGACACCTGGCGCCAGCAGGAAGAAATGCTGAGGGGAATGGGGTTTGCGCGCTACGAAGACCACTCATTCGTCAGGATCGAGCGTGAGGACTACGCGATCACGGTCGCGTCACCGAAGCTCAGCACGAGCTCGGGTCCGAACCTCGCGACGCCGCTCGTAACCTTACTCTCGATTGTCGTTTTGGCTGGTTGTTTCTTCGCGGTGTCCTGGCTCGTGCGGCCGATCAAGTGGATCAAGGAGGGGACCGAGCGGATCGGGCAGGGCGATCTCGACTACCGAATTCCGAAAAAGCGCTCGGACGATCTGGGCGAACTCGCCGTCGACATCAATCGAATGGCCGATGACGTCAAGGAGATGCTCGAGGCCAAGCAGCAGATGCTGCTGGCGATCAGCCACGAGCTGCGATCCCCGCTGACGCGCACGAAAGTCGCGGTCGAATTCGTCGATGACGACCAGGCGCGACAGAGCATTCTCGACGACGTGGAAGAGATGGAGCGCTTGATCGCCGACCTGCTGGAGAGCGAGCGACTGAACACGCGACACTCCAAGCTCCAGCTCACTCGCGTCGACGTCTCGCGGCTCGTGCGCGACCTGGTCGAGCTGGACTTCAATGAGGAGACGGACAGACTGAAGGTCACAACGCCGGCTGCACCGCTGCATCATGAACTGGATGAGACGCGCGTCAGGCTGCTGGTCAAGAACCTGATCGACAATGCGTTGTGCCATACGCCGCCTGACGCGGACGGGGTCGAGGTCGAGGTTCTCCAGGAGGGAGGCGACGCGGTCGTGCGCGTGATCGATCATGGCTCCGGGATGACGCCGGAACACGTCGACCGTGCCACCGAGCCGTTCTACCGTGCTGATCCGGCGCGGTGCCGCGATACCGGTGGCTTCGGCCTGGGCTTGTATCTGTGTCGACGCATCGCCGAAGCGCATGGCGGCTCGTTGACGATTGAGAGCGAACTGGGTCAGGGAACCAGCGTCACGCTCCGCCTGCCCGCATCCACTGTATGAAGCGAATTCTCATCCTTGCGGCGCTGATCTTAGTACTGTCGGCTTGTGCGAGCGCACCATCGGGACCGCCTCGCGATCCGTTGCCTTCATGGAGCCGCGGTGAAGCCAGGTCAGCCGTCGTCGAGTTCGTGGCGCGCGTCAGCGAGGTCGGGGGTCCGGACTTCGTGCCGCCCGCCGAACGGGTCGCCGTGTTCGACAATGACGGTACGCTGATCATCGAACGCCCGTCGGTCGTCCAGTTCGAGTTCCTGTATGACAAGATCCGTGCCGAGGCGCCGGCGCATCCGGAATGGAGCCATGAAGAGCCATTTGCATCGGTGTTGCGCAACGATCGGGCGGCGCTTTCTGCAATGTCATTCACGGAACGCGGCGCGATCGTGACGCAGGGGCAGGCGAATCTCTTTCAGGACGACTTCGCCCTCGAGGCGCGCGCGTTCCTCGATACCGCCCGGCATCCCCGTTTCGACGTGAGGTACATCGAGCTCGTGTATCAGCCGATGCTGGAGTTGATGGATTTCCTGAAGGCCAACGGTTTCAGTGTCTATATCGTCTCCGGCGGCGGTATCGAGTTTATCCGCGAGTTCTCCGAGCCGGTCTATCGTGTCGCACGCGACCGCGTCATCGGATCAAGCATGAAGACGAGCCTGACCGACCGCGACGGCCGCGTCGCGATCTGGCGCAAGCCAGGATGGCAGTCAATGAATGTCGGCTCGTTCAAGGCGACCAACATTCAGCTGCATGTGGGCCGCAGGCCGATTTTCGCAGTTGGAAATTCGGACGGCGATCTGCAGATGATGCGGTTTGCCCATGACGGCGGCTTGCCGTCACTCGTGATGCTGCTGGTCCATGACGACCCCGACCGGGAGTACGCTTACGACGACGCGCCGGAAGCGCGAGAAGCTGCCGGTCGCTATGGCTGGTCGGTAATCAGTATGCGGGATGACTTTCGGATCGTATTCCCGAATAACCCCTGAGCGGATTCGGCTCGGCTTTAAGAGTGGCCTTCGGTGCGCCCATCCGGGCGAAAATAGTCGAGCGACAGTCGGAGTGAATCATGCAGGCGCTGTGCGTCGCCGTCGCGGAGCCCCCACTGGGTCTGCTCGTCCACGGCGATTTCTTGCGCCAGGCGCTCGGCGTGGTCACAGCGTTCTTCGAACACCTCGACCTGCAAGCTGTATTCGCGATCGGACGCCTGCGGTTTGGCTCGCATGTAGTTCTCGATCTCCGCGATCAATCGGCGGATATCGGCACGGAACTGTCGAAAACGAGTTGGGCTCGCAGGCATATCATGAAATCTCCTTAAGCTGTTGTTCAGCCTACAGATCCGATCCCATGGATAGCTGGTTATAGTTCACATTTTGGGACATGTGTACGTTCAATACTGAGCGAATCAGCACTCAACGCAGGCTGTTTTCACATTGCCGCAATGCCTTGAAATGGGCGAGCGCGGCCCCATTCATTCCGCGTGTATACGGGTAAATATCGACTAACAAGCGCGGAGCCGTGTGGTATAGTCCGCGCCGTTTTTTGGCTTAGGTAAAACGGAAAACACGATGGCTACGATGTACGTAACGGACCGGGAAGGCGGTGAGCACGTGGTCGAGATCGAGAATGGCACCAACATCATGGAGCCGTTGCGCGAGATCGACAACGGAGTTGAGGCACTATGTGGCGGCATGTGCTCGTGTGCGACGTGCCACGTGTTTATCGAAGACGAATGGGCCAGGAAGCTCGGCGAAGTCAGCGATGACGAGCTTGAACTGCTCGAAGACACCGAGTGTTTCCGCGAAGGTAACTCCCGTCTGTCCTGCCAGGTCACGATGTCGCCGGAACTCGACGGCGTGCGCCTGACGGTCGCTCCGGAAGAATAGGCCCCAGCAGTTGTCGGGCGTGTGGCGCCGCGCGTCAGCGACCGACGGTGAAGTCGGTCACGCGAATCGCATCGGCCGGGACCG
>JBLYYV010000255.1:0-4401 GCA_048550095.1 Gammaproteobacteria bacterium | reverse complement strand
GCGACCGCATCACGACCCTTTATGTATATCTGGTGCCCATTGGGCGCAAAATTACGAAGGCTTCGCCTTCGAGCCAGCGACCGCATCACGACCCTTTTTTATGCCTGGTGCCAACCGGGCGCTCAATGATGAAGGCTTCGCCGTCTCGCAAAACATTCCGTCGCAATGCCGCAATAACGGATAGAAACCGTTCGCGAGCGATGCGGCTCGATAAATAAGTTGCGGTAAACCACGACTGGTATTGTCGCCGGGCAAGCGTAGTATGGGTCGGATACCCATCGACAGAGGCTGCCCACCGTGATTCCTGACGCTACTCTCTTCGAGCTTGCCTGGAGTTCTACATTTCTGGCGATGCATCGCTATGGGGGGCACCCGACCGGCGAAGTCTTGCTGGTGCTCACCATCCTGATGCTCGACGATGCAGGCGAACACATCACGATGTCCGAGCTGGCTGACATTACGCAACTGCCGAAATCCAATGTATCGCGATACGTCAGTGACCAGGTCAGGATCGGTCATCTTAGTGAAGTCATCGATTCGAGCGACCGGCGCCGGCGCGTGTTGCATCCGACGGAAGCAGGCCGACAGGAACAGGAAGTCTGGAAGAGTCGGGTCAAGCAGCTAAGCCGGCTAAAGCAAGAGTCAGGCAGCGGCAACGGCGAATCGACCAGCCTGACCAATATCCTGAAACAGCTGTCGCAGAATATCGCCAGCGACGCACCTGCCTGAAACTGGCCGTCAGAAATACCAGTTTAGCTACGCGAACACTCCGAGGCGGGTCGAACCGACTACGACGGCACGTAGTTCGTGCCTTCACAGGCTCCAGGTCTTCTGCAAAAACTCGAGCAGGTCGACGAATGATTGCTCGAATGCCGCTTCGTTACGCCCCATCGTATAGCCATCGCGGTTCGAGCAACTCGACATCGCGCGTATCGCGCCGATCGTGCTATCCATCGAGTGCCCGCTCGTCGCCTCGATGATCTCGCCATCATGTGCCCAGTGCATCAGGCAATCCCGCGTCACGACCGCGTCGTCACGAAACGATTGCGGATACGGGTTGTCCCAGCCGTGCCCGGCGCCGGGATAGACGACGAGTTCGGCATCGACGCCCATGGACCGCAGACGCTCGCTGAATTTCTCGCATGCCGGGATGGACATGGATTCGTCGACCTCCCCCATCATGATCAGCACCGGGCTGCCCTCGACACGGAAATCGTCGAAATCCACCATGCAACCGCCGTAGAACATCGCGTACGCGGAAAACCTGGGGCCGTTCTCGCCGAGCACGCCCGCGATCACGGGCTCGAACATCATGTAGAGCGTCGATCCTGCGCCCAGCGAGAAACCCGTCACACCAATTCGTGACGTATCGATCGACGGATGCGCCTGCAACGCGACCAACGCGCTCAGCGCGTCCGCCATCTGCGTGAAAATCGGTGCTTTCTCGAGACGCTCCAGGTAGTCATCGGTGCTGCGCAGATTGCGGGCGGTAAAAGTATCCACCGCGAGTCCGGCGATACCCTCCCGCGCAAGGTTCATCGCCAGATTGACGCTGCGACCGGACCAGTCGCCACCTGACCCGTGCAGAATGACCATCGCGGGAACCTTGTTCTCGGGCGATGCATCATTCGGCAACACGAGCGTGCCGCCGGTCGTTTGTCGCACGGCATTCGCGCCGCCATCCATCAGGTCGCGTGCGCTCTTCGCATTGAAGGTCTGGAAACCGATCACACCGTAGGGCGTATCGGCAAAACTCGTCTCATAGAAAACATCGGTGACCGGGTCCGCGTGCGGCCAGATCTGCCACGCACCGTAACCCGCGAGGAGAATCACAACTGCGCGCCCCGCAAACCGCCACCATGACGTATTCATCGAGTTTGTCGCCGGGATCCAATCACGAATGGATCCTACCAGACCGCAGCGCGTGCCCGATACGCTCGCCACTGCGTGGCGATTCGGGCGGCCGGTACGAACCGGCTACTCGGAGTAAACCTGAACGAAGTGCGCCGCGCTCCTCATTCGCTCGATCGATCGGTCGCCAGGTCCGCCGGAATCGGCTCTATCCCCGCTGCGATCTTCTCAGTCATGCGCTGCATTCGATCCAGGTAGTCCGAGCCGGAGACCAGCTCGCTCCCCGGCGGCTGATCCGCTATCAGTTCCTGATACATCTCATGAAAGAACTGGACGATGAACTCCAGTTCCCGCTCGCCCGCGGCCGTCAGGTGCAACTCGCGGCGGCGGCGGTTCTTGCTGTTGACCCGTTCTTCAGCCCAACCCTGGCGAATGGTGTTACTGACGTAGCGCGACACCGTCGGCCGCGGCAGCCCGCTGGCCTTGGCGATATCGCCGATCGTCGGATTGAACCCCTTGTGAATCAGCAGAACATTCGTCCACGACGCCAGAACCTCGGCAATGGGCCGCCCTCGATAACGGCTGGCGTGGAAATTGACCATGATCCACAGCCACTCGAGCTGAACGTCGGCGGTTGCGCCGCGCTCGCGCTCGGACAGCGGTCGCAACCCCTTATCTAATACTGTGCTCCCCACAATCCAGTTCCCTTAACAAAGTCGGCTCGTATTCGGATGTTATAGCAAAACGGTATATTTGTTGCATTAGACTTTGTACCGATATCTCACCCGCAGGTCGAATTGAAACAAAAAGGCCTCGCGATGCGAGGCCTTTTCTGAACAACAGCGTGTGGGACGATCAGAACGCGTCGGTCTCGATGTTCTCGTTGCTCGCCACGCTCGCCGCATTCAGGGGCGCGGTAAGGATGTCATCGACGTTGTACAGGAAGAATCCGCCGGCCAGGGCTTCGACGCGCGCTTGCGTGAGAGGCGCCTGCGTGTCCACGACGCCGAGGAAGTAGACCCGCGATCCGTCCGGGAGCGTCTCCTGCACCTGCTTGGCATTCAGTGATGCCGTCGCGCCACCGGCGCTGACCTTGATATCACCGTCGACCAACGGGTCCGCACTAATGAAGAAAAGGCCGATCGCGCTGCCCGGGGCGAACTTCAACGTGAAGTTGTCACCATCATGAAACATGCCGCCGTCGGCCGTGCCGAGGAAATTGGGCGATGACGTCGTCGCATACAGATGCGCGACCCGCATGGAGAGCCCTTCGAAATCGTAGCTGAAAGTGATGCCGCCGGCAGTCGCCGCATCCTCAATTGTCGTTCCGGGCGCCATGTGATCGAAATCGAGAACGTTCGGCGCACTTGGTAATGCGGCTTCGAATGCCTGCTGATCGGCGTAGACGGAGGGTTCTGCATTCAATTGGCCGCAGAGAAGTGTACTGAGAACGGCACACGCCCCGCTCGCCAAGCGTCTATCGATTGTCATTATTGTCGCCCCTTTTTGGGATCTTATTGGTGTTTTTTTTCGGTCGCGTCGCGCCAGCAATTGTTTCGATTTATGAGTCGGCGCAGCTACCACCACCATACGCAATCGGGGCCGCTTGGTGAGAATAAATTGACATAAATTTCAATTAATTAACCACCCAATGAACTGCAGCTACCCACTCAGGCATGCGCCTGGGACACGCTATGCGGGCCCACCCGGTCGATTATGTCAGCTCTCCTGGATCGACAGCGTCTCGAAATCGCGGGCAAATGATTTCATCTTTTCGCTGAAGCGCTCTCGCTGCTTGTCCGTCAGGATGCCGATCAGGGCCGCCGTCATGTCCATGAACGTGCGCTTGTTCTCGTCCACCTTTTCACGATAGCCGGGATCGTCAGTTCGATTCGGATCGAGCATCAGCGCCGACAGGCGCTCGCTGAACGCAGGCTCGGCCGGACGATCAATCATAAGATCCCGAAAATCGAGCTGCCAGCGCCGTCGACTCTCGATCCAGTACTCGGAGACATCGTGCATATTGACCATGTACGACCGGATTAACGCCTTCTGGTCGTCATTCAGCCGGCCGAAAACGCGTTTGAAACCCTTGTATGCGGCGCGCTCCCTGCGTTTGAGGCGCTCCTCGAGCGTTTCTCCCCCGTAGTCGTCCCAGAGTTCCTCGTTGTTGTCTTCCAGATTCGCGATGAACTCGTCGATCTGCTCGTCCGATAGCGTCAGGAAGAACGCGGATACATCGGGCAACATCTGGTCCAGCGCCGCATCCCAGAATTCGACCGCCTGATCCAGGCGCAGCTCGAGCAATTCCGGCGTCACCGAACCGGCAATATCACGATCGACCTGGCGCGCGAAAGCCGCATATTTCGGTAGCTGGTTACGCCGATGCCATTCGAGATTGCGCTGAACGGCGTCACGCAGATCGGCTTCCTGCGCGTCGTCGAGCGAAAAATATCCGTTCAGATACCAGACGATGATCCAGTCGAGCTGGTTATAGGCGAACCGGGTCGTCGAACACGCGGAGAGGAACAGGCACAGAATGCCGGTCAG
>JBLYYV010000254.1:0-5694 GCA_048550095.1 Gammaproteobacteria bacterium | reverse complement strand
TGCTCTCGCCCGCCGCCGCCGATAACGAGTACTTTCATGATCGCGCTCCCGTCGAATCAGTGCCTGAAGTGCCGCATGCCGGTAAACAGCATGGCCATGCCGTGTTCGTTCGCGGCCTGGATGACTTCCTCGTCGCGCATCGAGCCGCCCGGCTGGATCACGACGCCGATGCCGTATTCGGCGGCCGTGTCGATGCCGTCGCGGAACGGGAAGAAAGCGTCCGAGGCCATCGCCGCGCCCTCGATGGCCAGCCCCGCGTCCTCGGCCTTCCACGCGGCGATCTTCGCGCTGACGACCCGGCTCATCTGGCCCGCGCCGACGCCGAGTGTCATGCCATCCTGGCAATAAACGATGGCGTTCGATTTGACGAAGCGCGCGACTTCCCAGGCCAGGATCGCATCGGCGAGTTCCTGATCCGTGGGCTGGCGTTCGCTGACGATCCTGAGCGCATCCCGATCCAGCGCGGCGATGTCCTTGTCCTGGATGAGAATGCCGCCTTCGATCTGCTGCACGCGCGGCCCGGCCGCGGTCGGGGTCAGTCGACCCGTCTGCAGAACACGGATATTCGGTTTCCCGGAAAACGCTTCGAGGGCGTCCTGAGAATAAGCGGGCGCGACAATGACCTCGAGAAACTGGCGTTCGACGATGGTCGTCGCGAGTTCGCCATCGCATTCCACGTTCAGCGCGATGATGCCGCCGAAGGCCGACGTTGGATCCGTCTTGTAAGCCTTCTCATATGCGTTGAGTGCCGTGTCGGCTATGCCGACGCCGCACGGGTTCGCATGCTTGACGATGACACATGCGGTTTCCGGCATCGCCTTGACGCATTCGAGCGCGGCGTCCGCATCGGCAAGGTTATTGTATGAAAGCGGTTTGCCCTGATGCTGCTGCGCTGTGACGAGACTATCGTCCGCAGCGGTCGGCAGGCTGTAGAGGGCCGCACGTTGATGCGGGTTCTCGCCATAACGAAGGTCGCTATGCTTGCGCAGGGGTAGCGGGAACGTCTGCGGAAATTCGCCGGCTTCTTCCTGCGCCGACAGATACGTCCAGATTGCTGCATCGTAACCGGCGGTGTGACCGAACGCTTTCGTCGCGAGTCTGCGGCGCGTCGCTTCGCCGACGGCCGTCCCGTTTTCCCGCAGCTCGTTGACGACCTCGTCGTAGTCATTCGGATCGACGACGACGGTGACGAAAGCATGATTCTTCGCTGCTGCCCGCAACATCGCCGGGCCGCCGATGTCGATGTTCTCGATTGCGTCGGCGCGTGTGCACCCGTCGCGTGCGATGGTCTCTTCGAACGGATAGAGGTTCACGACGAGCAAGTCGATCGGCCCGATACCGTGTTCGCTCATCGCCGGACCGTCCTGGTCGCGGCGCGCGAGGATACCGCCGTGAATCTTCGGATGCAGCGTCTTGACGCGGCCGTTCATGATTTCCGGGAATCCCGTCACATCGGCGACGTCTGTCACCGCGACGCCCGCATCGCGCAGCGCGGATGCGGTGCCGCCGGTCGAGAGTATCTCAATATCTAGTTGAATCAGTGACTTGGCGAGATCGACGACACCTGTCTTGTCGGAGACGCTGATCAGGGCTCTGGAATAAGCAGACATGCGGAAGACCCGGCAGGAGTGGAAGAGGCTGGTCGAGTGCGGCAGGTGCCGGCTTAGTCCAGCAGGTAGTAGTTCTTGAGCTTCTTGCGCAGGGTTGCCCGGTTGATGCCGAGGATTTCGGCCGCGCGGCTCTGGTTACCCTGCGTATGTTCCATGACGGTCTCGAACAGCGGCGCTTCGACTTCGCCGAGCACGAGTCCGTATAAATCGCCCGGGCTGTGTCCGTTCAAATCCTTGAAGTAGCGACGCAACGCTTCCGCGGTCATGTCGCGCAGCGGCCGGTTACGGATATTGGTCAACGCATCTTTTTTCTTCCCCATTTTCTTCTGGGAAGACTTTCGCTTTTTGGATTTCGCCACTGGAAACGGTCCCCACAACCGACTTCTCGATTGCTGCGCCGTTGTTATTCGTTAATGGCGGCAATCGAAATAATTTCTTGTTAGTTGCATCTGTTCTTTGGAACTTTCGGCGCGAACAAATCGAAAACGAAAATCATTCGAATTCGTCAGGCTCTTGCAGTACCAGGTCAGATGCTTTTTTGCGACTCGGACTCCGATTCGTTCGCCGTAGAATCGATACATAGCGTCGAGGTGCGAAAGAATAATATCACGTTGCGTCTCGATAGAGGGGGCCGGTACGTGAACTTTTTCCAAGATAAAGTTCGTGATCTGATTAAACAGCCATGGTTGTCCTTGTGCACCTCGCCCGATCATTACGCCGTCCGCTTTCGTGATGTTCAAAACACGCAGCGCTTTTTCCGGCGTGTCGATATCGCCGTTTGCGAATACAGGTATGTTTACCGCGGACTTAATCTTACGAATGGTTTCGTACTCTGCTTCTCCCTTGTATCCACAAGCTCTTGTTCTTCCATGAACTGCGAGCGCCATTACGCCGGACTGTTCCGCGATCCGCGCGATTCGAACACCGTTGCGGTTGTCGCTGTTCCACCCGGTGCGGATCTTAAGGGTCACCGGAACGCGCGATGCTTCGACGACCGCATCCAGGATTTTCCGCACCAGGTCTTCATCTTTCAGCAGTGCCGACCCCGCAAGCTTGCGACATACTTTCTTCGCCGGGCAGCCCATATTGATATCGATGATCTGGGCGCCGAGTTGTGCAGCCTCTCGTGCGGCGTCCGCCATCATGGCGGGTTCGCTGCCGGCTATCTGCACGGCGCGCAGGCCACTCGTACCTGAGAAGTCCAGCCGACTGCCGGCACGGGCGGTGGCGCGCACGCCATGACTGGCGAGGGTCATTTCGGTCGCGGCCAGCGCCGCACCATGGTCTACGCAGAGCCGTCGGAACGGCGCGTCGGAAATGCCGGCCATCGGCGCCAGGACGACGCGACCGGCCAGCCGGTGCGGTCCGATGCGGACAGCGTCGCTTGCGATCGGGTCGAGGCTCATGGCCGGAACGGTTCGGTCTGAATCTGGCATTGCAGGCCCGCGGTGCGGTGTGGCAGGCAGATGTCGACGATATATCCATGCGCGTCGCTGCCCGGGTCGGCGACACTGATGTCAATCGGAATCGTGGTGCCGGGCGCAAGCCGGTCTGGCCAGATCGCGACGTCGCTGAGGTATTCATTCGGTTTGAATACCCGGCTCGCGACCGCGTTGCCCCATCTGTCCTGCAACGCCACGCGCACCAGGGGCAGGCTGACGGGTTCGTCGCCGGCGATCGTGACGTTGGCCACGATGTCGAGTGCCGACCTGTCCGAACGGCCGGCGACGGCCTCCGACCCGGTGATGCGATACGAGTCGAGGTTCCAGTCCGGGTACAAATCGCTGCCCAGCGCCGAATACACGCTCTGAATTCTAGGCCCCCAACTCGCATGCCTGGCAATCGAGTCGCGATTGTAGTGCAGCAGTTGTATTCCGAGCGCGAGGATCAACAGCGCCGCAAAAGCGATTTTCCGCCGGGGAAGCTTCGCTATGCTCGCGCCGCCTTCGCCGGAATGTTCGGCCGGATCCGATTCCCAGGGCGGGACGAATTCCGGTTCGTAGTCGATGAGCTGATCCACCGGATTGCCTTCTTTACCCGGTGGGGAGTACTCCGGTTCGAAGCTGTCGGCGAAGGCAACCGACTCTTTGACGACGGGCAGCGGGTCGCTGGAACTCAGGACTATTTCCGTCGCGTTCGCCTCGTCATAGTCGAACCCGGTTGGTTCGGCTTCAGCATCGTTCCGTCCGTCGTTCGAGGGCGGTGCGTCGGTCTGTTCGTCCGGGCTTTCCGTGCCGAGCTCGCTCAGCAGGTTCGCCCACTCATCGGGATCGGCGGTCTCCGATTCGAGTGCCGACAAGGGCGAGAGATCCAGTGACTCACTCGGCGCTTGCGGCTGAGCTTGCTCTTGGTCCGAGTCAGGTTCGATTTCGGCCGGGATGACAGGGGGTTGTCGGGTATCGCCGGCCGAGAAAATCTCTGACCACGACTGCTCCGGGGCGTCGAATTCGAGGTCGTCGCGCTCCCGACCCGCTTGACCTTCATCGCGTTCGGCGGAGTCATCGTGATCGGCGAAGTTGCCTTCGTGCAGGATCTCTTCGATTCCGGTGTGATCGTCGTAGGCGGGTTCGAGAACCCCGGCCGAGTCGTCGTCCAGGCCCCGGCTGGCATTTGCATCGGCCTCCAGCTGGCGCCGATCGCCGGCAAGATCATCCTCATGTACCTCAGCGAGGATGCCCGCCCATGCGCCTGCCGCCGACTCCTCCCGCGCAGTCTCGATATCCTCGTCTTCGAAACCCGTCAGGATTTCTTCGATACCGGTATTGTCGTCGTAGCGTGGCTCTCCCGCCTGAGCCTCGCGGGCACCGTCGGTCGGCTCGCTATCGTCCGGCGTTTCCGGTTCGCCGTCGTCGGTCGCTGCTGCGTGGAAGGGTTCTTCCGATGATTCCGCCGGGGGCGTGTCGTCGACGACCGTATCGATCAGGTCGTCATTGACGTCGGTTTCGACGCCGATCTCGACGTCGATGACATCGTCCGGCTCCGCCCAGGCATTGCCTGGTTGCTGCTCATTCGACGACGCCTCGTCGGGCGATTCCGGCAACACAATGCCCGCCGATTCGTCGTGGCTGGCTTCCTGGCCTGCAACTTCCAGCGGCACCGCCGAGTCATCTGAGTCGGGTGCGTGTCGATCGGGTTCGGCCGTATCTTCGCTCTGCGGCGCCGACTTCGCGGGATCGAGCACGACGACTTCGGTGAGTTCGGGCAGGTCCTCGGTGAGCGCGCTCAGCGCGTTGAAGGTCTCGTGACACGAGCCGCAGTTGACCTCCCCGAGCGCCACGCGCAATTGCGCGGCCGAGACTCTGAAGATCGTGGAGCAATTTGGGCAGCGCGTATACATTCGTGTGTCAGTCAATAGAGTTCAGATGACGGTGCCCGTCAGCAATACCCAGCCATCGTCGTCGACGGGAACGTTCATGTCGCACCAGCCACGATAGGCGTCGGTGACCGTTTCCGCCTGTCCCGTCAGGATACCGCTCAGCACGATGTTCGTGCCACTGTGACAGAACTTGCGCAGCCGTGGCGCGAGTTCGATCACGGTGCCGCTCAATATATTCGCCAGCACTAAGTCGAAAGTCTGCGCATCATCCAGTTCGTCCGGCATCCTGACGTCGAGGCGGTCGCTGCCGGCGTTGCGACGGGCATTCTCGCACGTTGCCGTCAGCGCCTGCCGGTCGATATCGACGCCCGTGACGCTGCGAGCCCCGAGCGCCAGGCTCGCGATCCCGAGGATGCCGGAGCCGCAGCCGAAATCGAGAACCGTTCGGTCGCGGGGCGGATGGTCGGCGAGCCACGTCAGGCACAACGAGGTTGTCGGGTGAGCTCCCGTGCCAAAAGCCAGTCCGGGTTCCATCGTAATGACGGTGGCGGCGGAGTCCGGACACGTCTTTCCGGGCGGGCATATCCACAGGCGTTCGCCAAACTGCAACGGCGTCAACTCCTCGCGGAGGCGCGCAACCCAGTCTTCGTTCTCTACGATGTCGAACACCAGGTCCAGCATTACGCCGGGCTCCGTCACACTGGCGATGGCCAGCCGCACGGTCGTGTCATCCACTTCGGGATCGAACAACGCGGTCAGGCGAACCCG
>JBLYYV010000253.1:0-7293 GCA_048550095.1 Gammaproteobacteria bacterium | reverse complement strand
TGCGCTGTCGCGCCAGCGCGGCGTCATAACCCGCCTGGTCGATCTCGATTTCGCGCGCCCGCGCGATGTCGGCCGTCATATCGGCCGGGAATCCGTACGTGTCGTAGAGCTTGAATACGATGTCGCCGGCCAGCACGCCGTCGTCGACGTCGGCGAGTGCCGCTTCGAGGATCGTCATGCCACGGCTCAGGGTTCGCTCAAACTGCTCTTCCTCTTTGAGCAGCGCCTTTTCGATACGCGGTGCGGCCTCGGCCAGCTCCGGATAGGCATCGGCCATCTCGTCGCACAGCGTGCCGACCAGCTTATAAAAGAACGGCTCCTGGATGCCCAGGTCGTAGCCATGGCGCAGGGCCCGGCGAATGATCCGACGCAACACATAGCTGCGCCCCTCGTTACCGGGCAAAACACCGTCGAGGATCAGGAAGGCGCTGGCGCGAATGTGATCGGCGATGACCTTCAGCGAGTTGTTGCCCAAGTCGTCGGTGCCGGCGATCCCGGCCGCTGTGCGAATCAGCGCCGCGAACAGGTCGATCTCGTAGTTGCTGTGCACGCCCTGCATGACGGCGGCGATACGCTCGAGCCCCATGCCGGTGTCGACCGACGGCTTTGGCAACGGCTTCAGATTGCCGTCGGCGTCGCGGTCGTACTGCATGAACACGAGGTTCCAGATCTCGACGTAGCGATCGCCATCCTCGTCCGGCGATCCGGGCGGCCCGCCCGGCACGTCCGGCCCGTGATCGTAGAAGATCTCGCTGCACGGGCCGCACGGACCCGTGTCGCCCATGGCCCAGAAGTTGTCTTTCTCACCGAGACGGCCGAAGCGTTCGGGATCGATGCCGACCTCGTTCAGCCAGATATCGGCGGCCTCGTCGTCATCCTGATAGACGGTGATCCACAGCTTCTCCGCCGGAATGCCGAGGCGCTGCGTGATGAACTCCCACCCGTAGTTGATCGCCTCGCGCTTGAAGTAGTCGCCGAAACTGAAGTTGCCGAGCATCTCGAAGAACGTGTGGTGCCGGGCCGTGTAGCCGACGTTCTCGAGGTCGTTGTGCTTGCCCCCCGCGCGCACGCAGCGCTGCGAGCTGGCCGCGCGCACGTAGTCGCGCTGGTCCTGGCCCAGGAACACATCCTTGAACTGCACCATGCCGGCGTTCGTGAACAGCAGCGTCGGGTCGTTGCCGGGCACCAGCGACGAGCTGCGCACGACCCGGTGGCCCTGTTCGGCAAAGTAAACCAGGAAGAGTTGTCTGAGTTCCGAGGTATTCATCGATCCGGCTCTATCGCCCGGCATCGGCTCGGGCTCATTAATCAGTTGTCATCGTCGCCGGCCGCACGCTCAATCGTCGTCTGCGGCCAGGGCATGGCGGATCTGCTCGCCGGTAAATCCCCGGTACTGCAGAAACCTGCTCCGGCGCGCACGGTCGCGGTAATCCGCCGGCCGCGCGTTGCCGTATTTTCTATCGTGGACGTCGCGTGCAACGTCGTTCCAGTCGACGTCAACGCGCGCGAGACTCGCCTCGATCAGGCCATCCGCCACACCGCGTTGTTCGAGTTCACCGCGGATGCGCATCGGCCCCTGCCCCTTGCGAACCCGCGACGCGACGAACGCTTCCGCGAAACGCTCGTCACTGAGCAGTCCGTCGTCGATCAGCCGCTCGATGGCTGCGTCGATCTCGTCGCTGTCGAATTCACGCGCGAGCAACTTGGTCCGCAGCTCTTTGGCCGAATGTTCGCGGCGCGCAAGCAGGTCCATCGCCTTATTTCGCGGCGACAAACCTGGCTTGTCTGCGTCGATCTTCAACAGCGGAACGGATTGTAGCGTGGATCAGCCGGAAACTCGCGCCCGTTGCGGGCCCTGTTCGTGGCAGGTCCTGATCCGCGCGGGGCCCGATCGGGATCAGGCTTCGCTGGCGGCGGCGGCCTCGGCACCATCCGATTCGCCGGCGTCGGGTTCCGCGTCGCCCTTCTTCGGCAGCAGCTGCGCGCGGATCTCCCGCTCGATGGTCTGCGCGATCTCGGGATTATTCAGGAGGTACTCCCGGACGTTCTCCTTGCCCTGGCCGATCCGATCCGAGCCGTAGCTGTACCACGAGCCGGACTTGGCGATCAGGCCGAGTTTGACGCCCAGATCGATGATCTCGCCCTCGCGGGATATGCCCTCGCCGTACAGAATCTCGAACTCGGCCTGCTTGAACGGCGGTGAGACCTTGTTCTTGACGACCTTGACGCGCGTCTGGTTGCCGATGACCTCGTCGCCCTTCTTGATCGCGCCGATGCGGCGGATATCGAGACGCACCGACGAGTAGAACTTCAGCGCGTTGCCGCCGGTCGTCGTCTCGGGGTTGCCGAACATGACGCCGATTTTCATGCGGATCTGGTTGATGAAAATGACGATCGTGTTCGATCGCTTGATGTTGCCCGTGAGCTTGCGCAGCGCCTGCGACATCAGGCGGGCCTGCAGGCCGACGTGATGATCGCCCATCTCGCCCTCGATCTCGGCCTTCGGCGTCAGCGCCGCGACCGAGTCGACGACGACGATGTCGACCGCGCCGGAGCGTACCAGCAGGTCGGTGATCTCGAGCGCCTGCTCGCCGGTGTCCGGCTGGGAAATCAGCAGGTCGTCGACGTTGACGCCGACTTTCTCGGCGTAGACCGGGTCCAGCGCATGCTCGGCGTCGACGAACGCGGCCGTGCCGCCGGCCTTCTGACACTCGGCCACGGCCTGCAGGGTCAGCGTCGTCTTGCCCGATGACTCCGGCCCGTAGATCTCGACGACGCGTCCCTTGGGCAGACCGCCGATACCCAACGCGATATCGATCCCGAGCGAACCGGTCGAAATCACGTCGATGTCGAGGTGCCCGATGGAGTCGCCCAGGCGCATGACCGAGCCCTTGCCGAACTGCTTTTCAATCTGGCCCAGGGCCGCGGCCAACGCTTTCTTTCTGTTGTCGTCCATCGATATCTACTGCCTGAATAGTGCCCACTAGAATGGGAAAAAAGGAAAACCAAACCCGCGCAACAATAGCGCCCGATTATTCCACAGTTGTCGTACCGTGGCAGCCTCGAATAACGGTCAGCTTACGCATGAAAAGGATCACTGCGTGAGCCATGCAGATTTCTCACAGCGGGTAGTTTTGGGCGACCGTGTAGACGGCGCCGCGCTGGTGCGTCACCGACTCGATCAACGCGAATTCGGTTACCTTCCATATCAAGGGACTTGGCTCGCGAACCTCAGGTTGTGCCGCAACTTTGCGCGCCAGGGTCACGTGTGGCCGTAGCGGACGCCGCTCGCGCGGAATGCCGAGTGGCTCGAGCTGCTTCCACAAATCGCTCGCAAGTATTTCTAATTGTGGTGGAAATGTCTTCGGCCCGATCCAGAACACGCGCGGCTTCGACCAGTAGCCGAAGCGATCCACGCTCAGCTCCATCGGTTGCGCGACGACCCGCGTGCCGGCCCGGACGATAGCCTCGAACCGGGCCTCCGGCTGGTTGCCGAGAAACGCCAGCGTGATGTGAAAGTTGTCGGGCGGCACCGGCCGGCCGCCGGAAGCGCGCACCGCGCGACGAGAGATCCGGCGCAATTCGGTGCGTGTCGCAGCGTCGGGCCACACGGCAAAGAACAGGCGGCGCGTCCGCGCATCCGGGTCCGGCATGAATACTTCAGCCGTCGGCGAGCTGTCGCAGCAGGCCGTCGAGCGCCGCGGCCACGGCCTGTCGCCGAACCATCGATCGATCGCCGGCAAAATGTTCGACGCGCATCGCCGAACGTCGTTCCGGGCCGTCCCACGCGAACCAGACGGTGCCGACCGGCTTATCCTCGGTGCCGCCGTCAGGCCCGGCGATACCGGTGACCGCGACAGAGAGATCCGCCCCGCTGACGACGCGTGCGCCGATCGCCATCTCGACCGCGACCTCCCGGCTGACGGCGCCGAATTCCTCGATGCTGCCGGGTTCGACGCCGAGCATCGCCTCCTTCGCGTTATTGCCATAGGTCACGAACCCATGCTCGAACCAGGCCGAGCTGCCGGGCAGGTCCGTCAGGGACTTCGCGATCCAACCACCCGTGCAGGACTCCGCCACAGTCACGCGCATGTCTCGCGCTTCGAGCAAGCGCCCGACCCTGACGACCAACACCTCGATATCGTCATCGGTGATCATCACGTCTCCTCCGGGCCTTCAGGCTGCGCATCCAGCACTTCCAAATAAACATGAAGATTGCCCTCTATCATATTGTCTATATTGAATTTTTCTTCGACCCAGCTTCTCGCGGCAGCGCCCATACGCTCGCGCTCCTCCGGATTTTCCGCAAGCTGGATAATCGCATCGGCGAGCGCGTCCGCGTCGCGCGGCGGGACCAGCGTGCCGGTCACCCCGTCGTCGACAGCTTCCTCGACCCCGCCGGCGGCGAACCCGACGACCGGCACGCCGGCCGCCTGCGCCTGCAGCAGGCTGACGCCGAGCCCTTCCCGGATCGCGGGATGCACGACGAGATCCGCGTGACCGATGAAGTCCGCGAGGTCGGGGCGAAAGCCGGCGAACCGGACGACATCCTTGAGCCCCCGGCTCGCGACGACGGCGCGCAGCTTCGACTCCAGGGCGCCGGTGCCGAACAGCAGCGTCCGTGCGTTCGGGCAGTCGCTGCGAATCCTGGACCAGGCATCGAGCAGGTAGGCGTGCCCCTTGCGCGGAATCAGCTGGGCGATCATGAACACCACCAAGTCGTCTTCGCCCAGGCCGAACTCCGCGAGGTACCGGTCGCGCGTCCAGCCGGCATCGGTCGGCGCCGCGCTGACGCCGCTGGGCACAAGGCGGATCTTGCCGGCGGGCACGCCCACGTCGAGCAACTGGCGACGAATACAATCCGAGATCGCGATCACGTACTCGTAGAACCCGTATTTGAATCCGCCGAACATCGATTCCCGGCTGTCGACGCGCCGCGACAGTACGGCCGGCACGCCGGCCAGCAAGGCCGCCTGGCCGCCGAACCGATCCGCCCCGCGACGGCTGTGGACGTGCACGATCGAGGGCCGCAGCTCGCGAATCACGCGGGACAGGCGCCAGCCGAACATCCCGTCGAAATCCCCGCCGGCCCTGAGCGGCCTGACGTCGAGACCGCGCTCGACGGCCGCAGCCTCCACCTCCCCGCCTGCCGCGCAGACGAGGGTGTTGCGGACGCCGCGCTCCGCCAGGCCGTCGATCAGGTTCAGCACCTGGGCCGCGCCGCCGAACAGGTGACGACCGGTCTCGACATGCAAAATGTGTGGTTTCGGATTCACTCCGGTGTTTCGCTGGTCAAGTCGACGCAATCACGAAATAATCGCACGAACCTCGACGGTCCGAACGCACAGAACAATAACGAATGGTCACCGCAGTCTCCGCCAGCAAGCCGCCTTCATCGAGCCCCGCAGGGCATGATGGCCATACTCCGATGATGCAGCAATACCTGCGCATCAAGTCGGAGTTTCCCGACATGCTCGTGTTCTACCGGATGGGCGACTTCTACGAGCTGTTCTACGAGGATGCCCGCCGGGCCGCCGAGCTGATCGACATCACGCTGACGGCGCGCGGCAAGTCCGGGGGTGAGCCGATTCCGATGGCCGGAGTGCCGTATCACGCCGTCGAGTCCTATCTCGCGCGGCTGGTGCGCAAGGGCGAGTCGGTCGCGATCTGCGAGCAAATAGGCGACCCGAAGACATCCAAAGGGCCGGTCGAACGCAAAGTCGTCCGCGTCATCACCCCGGGCACGCTGACCGACGAGGCCCTCCTCGAGGCGCGCCGCGATAACGTCGTCGCCGCGATCGCGACGAGCAAGGGGCGATACGGACTCGCGTGGATGGACCTGAGCGCCGGCCGCTTCCGCGTCACCGAGGTGGGCAACGCCGACGACCTCGCCGGGGAACTGGAGCGACTCCAGCCCGCGGAACTACTCATCGAAGAAACGCAGACCGACGCGAACTGGTTGCACGGCGTGCTCAACACGCGGGCGATGCCGCCGTGGCACTTCGAGACCGATACGGCCACCCGGCTGCTGTGCTCGCAGTTCGGCACACAGGACCTGGCGGGATTCGGCTGCGCCGACCTGACCGCCGCCGTCGATGCCGCCGGCTGCCTGCTGCAATACGTCCGCGATACGCAGCGCGGCGCCCTGCCCCACATCGAGTCCCTGCAGACGGAACAATTCGATGACGGCCTGCTGATCGACGCCGCGACCCGGCGAAATCTCGAACTGGAGACCGGTCTCGCCGGCCGGGACGAGCACACGCTGGCCGGCATCATGGACCACTGCGCGACGACGATGGGCAGCCGCATGCTGCGACGCTGGCTCAATCGGCCGATTCGCGATCAACACGCACTGCGCGGCCGGTATCGGGCCATCGCCGCATTGAACGAGGCGCATGACGAATCGCTGATCGACAGCCTGCGGCAGATCGGCGACCTGGAACGCATACTGACCCGCGTCGCGCTCGAGTCGGCGCGGCCGCGCGACCTCGCGCATCTGCGCACCGCGCTGCGACTACTGCCGAACGTCCGGGCAGCGCTCGCGGCCTGCGATTCCCCGCTGCTGGCCGAGCTGGTCGTCGATCTCGGCGAACATGGCGAAACGCTGGACCGCCTCGAACGCGCATTGCTCGAAGAGCCGCCGATGCTGATCCGCGACGGCGGCGTCATCGCCGAGGGCTACGATGCCGAACTCGACGAGCTCCGCAATATCAGCAGTCACGCGGACGGCTTCCTGACGAATCTCGAAGCGCGCGAACGCGAGCGGACCGGACTGCCGTCCCTGAAGGTCGGTTTCAACCGGGTGCATGGCTACTACATCGAGATCAGCAAGGCGCAATCGGCGAAGGCCCCCGACGACTACACGCGCCGCCAGACGCTGAAAGGCGCAGAGCGCTATATCACGCCCGAGCTGAAGGAATTCGAGGGCAAGGTGCTGAGCGCGAAGGAACGTTCGCTCGCCCGCGAGAAGCAGATCTATACCGAGTTGTTGCGCAGCCACGCGGCCGTGCTCGCCGATCTGCAGAAGATGGCGCAGTCGATCGCGACGATCGATGTCCTGTCGAATCTCGCGCGCCGCGCCGTTGAACTGAATCTGAACGAACCGGCGCTGACCGATGGAGCAGGCATCGCGATTCGCGCCGGTCGCCACCCGGTCGTCGAGCGGGTGCTCGACGGGCCGTTCATCGCGAACGACCTCGACCTGTCGGACGAGCGGCGACTGCTCGTCGTGACCGGTCCGAACATGGGCGGCAAGTCGACCTACATGCGCCAGGCCGCGCTGATCGTGATTCT
>JBLYYV010000252.1:0-4685 GCA_048550095.1 Gammaproteobacteria bacterium | reverse complement strand
GTGACATCCGCGAGCATCGCGTAAAAGTCGGCGATCATTACTATCTGACGGCTCGCATCAGTCGTGAGGATGCACAAGCGCGCGACATCCACGACGACGATCTGATCCGGCTCTGGAATGACCGGGGCTCGGTCGTCTGCGCGGCTCAGGTCACCGATCGGCTGCTGCCGGGCGTGATCAGTGCGCCAACCGCATCGGCCGAATATCGGCCGGCCGGTGAGCCCGGCAAGTCGACCGATCTCGGTGGCTGCGTGAACGTCCTCAACACCAGCAAGCCGATTACCACGAAGAGCCACGGCATTCGGCCAAATACCACGCTGATCGAGGTCGAGAAGTGGACCGGCGTCGATACCTGGAAACCCGTTGAGCCGACGCAACCGGTGGAGGCAGCGTAATGGCCAGTAAATGGAACATGATCGTCGACATCGAACGCTGCAATAACTGCCGCGCCTGCTTTCTCGCCGTCAAGGACGAGCATACCGGTAACGAGTTTCCGGGCTACGCCGCGGAGCAGCCGGCCATGGGGCACAACTGGCTCGAAATCGAGCGCAAGGAGCGCGGGCGCTATCCGATCGTCGATGCGCACTTCATGCCCGTCATGTGCAATCACTGCGATGACGCACCCTGCATGAAAGCCGCGAAAGACGGCGCCGTGCGCAAGCGCGACGACGGTATCGTCATCATCGATCCGGTATTGGCGAAGGATCAGAAGCAAATCGTGGACGCCTGCCCGTATGGCGCAGTGACCTGGAACGAGGAACAGCGGCTGCCGCAGATCTGGATTTTCGATGCGCACCTGCTCGACGACGGCTGGACGCAGACCCGCGCCGAGCAATGTTGCCCGACGGACGTTTTCAAGTCGGTCAAAGTCGAGGATGCGGAAATGCAGCGCATGGCCGAGCGTGACGGGCTGGAGGTGTTGCAGCCGGAGCTCGGCACGAAGCCGCGCGTGTATTACAAGAATATGCACTTCTTCAGCAAGTGCTTCGTCGGCGGGTCGGTGGTCGCGTCGATGGACGGCGTCGAAGAATGCGTCGAAGGCGCAGAGGTCGTCCTGACACAAAACGGCAACGAAGCAGGGCGGGCGACGACGGACACATTCGGCGAGTTCAAGATCGACATGCTCGAGCCGAACAGCGGCGGATACGAACTCGAAGTCAGCGGTTCTGGCGGCAAGTTCTCGTCGTCATTCGAACTCGGCGCCGATAGCCTCTACCTCGGGACGCTGGCGTTGGCGTTGTAGGCGCGCCCCGGAATCGAGGCCACAGTAACCGCGCAGCCGCGAACGACCGCCGGCCGCGACGGCTAATTGCGCGCGTGCCCGGCGCCGGTTAGTCTCTGCGACTGGGTTATTGTCGGACGAGTTCTTGTGGCGCATCGTTCCGTTTTCTTGTGCATCCTCACGGGCGTGTTGTGGGCGTTCGGAGCGGCGGCACATCACAATCCTCCGCCGCTGGCCGATCCGATACCCGGCACCATTTCGACCGGTCCGTTCACGGTCGAGCTCGCCAGCCGCGTCGCCACGCTCGAGTTTCCGACCAACGTAGCCGCAAGCCCGGACGGCACCGGGCGATGGTTCGCCACGGTGCGTGACGGACGCGCATTCGTGATCGACAATGCCACGTTGCTTACGACGCCGTTTCTCGATATTTCCGCGACGTCGACGTCCGATTCTGGCAGCGCACTTTCGGTGATCGCGTTTCACCCGGACTTTGCGGTGGCCGGCAGTGGCGGCGAGGACAAGTTCTACACGCTCTCGCAGGAGGCAGCCGGCACTGCGCCCGCGCATTTCCCGGATGCCGGCGCCGTTCATCAGAGCGTCCTGTACGAGTGGCGGGTCTCTGCGGCGAATCCCAACCTGGCCGACATGTCGTCGCGCCGAGAAGTTCTGCGCATCGACGACGCGACCACCGTCCATAACACCAACGATCTCGTGTTCGGGCCCGACGGCTACCTGTACGTGGCCATCGGCGATGACGACCTCGACGACGACGACAGCCTCGACCCCACGACGACGGACGGCACGATATTGCGTATCGACGTCGACGACATCAGTGGCAACGGCCGCTACACGATACCGGCGGACAACCCGTTTGTCGGCAATACCGAGGGCCGACCCGAAGAGGTTTTCGCGTGGGGCTTCCGCAACCCGTGGCGAATCGCATTCCATCCGGACACCGGCGAGCTGTATGCCGCCGATATCGGCGAGGACGAGATCGAAGAGATCGACATCGTCACGGCGGGCGGTTACTACGGTTGGAACTACAAGGAAGGGTCTTTCGCATTCCTCGGCTTCAACGTCGGCGTGACGGACGACCTGACCGACCTGCCACCCGGCTTCGACGGCATCGATCCGCTCGCCGAGTACGACCACACCGAGGGGGACAGGTCTATTACCGGCGGTTTCATCTATCGAGGTGCGCTGATACCTGCGCTCGCTGGGCACTACATCTTCGGCGACTTCGTCAGCGGACGTCTGATGCATCTCGATCCGGTGACGAACGTGATCGCGCAGATCGCCATCGATCCGACCGGCGATCCATTGAACCAGGGCATCATCGGTTTCGGCGAGACCGAGGCGGGCGAGATCCTGATCGTCACGACCGGGTGGACGTTCGACCCGACCGGTCAGGTGCTCGAGGTCGTTGCGGGAAGCGCGCCCGGTCTGTTGCCCGACGGCGACGTAAACCTGGACGGGCTCGTCGACGTGAGCGACCTGTTGCTGCTGGAACAGGCCCTGGCGCAGCAGGCCACGCTCGGGCTCGCCGCCTCGTGGCATGCCGACCTGCATCCCGCCGGCGGCGGCGACGATGCGGTGACCCTTGGCGACCTGTTGTTATTGGAACAACTACTCACCACGCCGTGACACATGACGCGATGCGCAACTGAAACCGCGTCCGGCACCCGCCGTTTGGGCGGCACGTTTGCATGCCTCGCGCTGTTCGCCTGCCAGTCCGGCTGCGGCGCGCCCGACCAGCCTCTCTCGACCGAACAGCCTATTGCGCCCAAACAGTCCATAGATGCTTTCTTCGACGAATTTACCTACGACTGGGTGCGGGCTAATCCCGACATGGCAGTCCGTGTCGGTTACTTCTCCGGGGACGAACAGGATCGGCTCAAGCGACAACTGACGCCGCGCACGCGGGCATTCGAACTCGAGGTCATCGGGAGGGCGCGTGACGGTATCAGGGCGCTCGATTCATTCGATTCAGACGCGCTCGACGAGGCCCGCCAAACGAGTGCCGCCGTCATGCGCTGGCAGCTGGAGACCATCGTCGCGGCGGAGCCTTACCTGGACTACTCGTTTCCTTTGAATCAGTACGGCGGTTCTAATGTCGGGCTGCCCAAGCAGTTGACCGTTGCGCACCCGCTCAACGACGCAATAGACGCGCAAAGCTACGTCACCCGCATGCGCGAGATCGATGCGCGCATGGACGAGGCAATCGCCGAGTCGGCGCGGCGTTCGGCGGCCGGAATTCGCCCGCCGCGTTTCATCGTGGAGCGAACCATCGAGCAGATGGAACGCTTCGTGGCGCCGGATCCCGGACAGAATCCGCTGGTAACGACATTGCGCGACAAAACGGCGCCGATGACGGCACGAGACGAACTTGCTCCGGGCGCTCGCGACGCTTTGCTCGATGCTGCTGCGGAGATCGTCGAGACCGAGGTTTATCCGGCTTGGCGCGCCGGACTGGCGGAGTTGCGATCGCAGCTCCCGTTGACGAATGACGACGCTGGGCTGTGGCGATTCGAAAACGGCGCCGACGCATACGCATACAGATTGCGGCGCTACACGACGACCGATCTGACGGCCGACGAAATCCATGAAATCGGGCTTGCAGAGGTGGCGCGTATCGAAGGCGAGATGGATCAGTTGCTGCGGGAGGTCGGCTTGAAGGACGGTACCGTCGAATCGCGCTTGGCGACGCTGGAGTCGCGTCTCGCGTATCCCGACACCGACGAGGGTCGCGAACGCTTCATGGCGCGGATTAATGAGCTGATCGTCGACGCGGAATCGCGCGCGGAACCGCTTTTTAATTTGCGCCCGATATCCGCTGTGGTCGCGCAACCCTATCCCCGGTTTCGTTGGGACAACGCGCCCGCGTCATATCTTTCGCCGCCGATCGACGGTTCACGCCCCGGCGTGTTTCAGATGCCACTGAGAAAGAACCGGCTCACGGAATTCGGCTTGCGCTCGCTCGTCTACCACGAAACGGTTCCGGGTCATCACTTTCAGCTCGCGCTGGTGACGGAAAACCAGGACCTGCCCGACTTCGCCCGAGTCCGCGCGTTCGGCAACATCTCGGCGAATACCGAGGGCTGGGCGCTTTATGCCGAGCGTCTCGTCAGCGAATTCGGTTGGTACGAAGGCGATATCGAGGGCCGGATCGGCCAGCTCGATTTTGCGCTGTTTAGGGCGCGGCGACTGGTCGTCGACACGGGTCTGCATGCGAAAGAATGGACGCGACAGCAGGCGATCGACTACGGCATATCACCCCAGGAGGTGGAGCGCTATGTCGTCAATCCCGGCCAGGCATGCTCGTATATGATCGGCCAACTCAAACTGGTCGAGCTGCGAGAGCGTGCACGTGAGGCGCTGGGTGATCGTTTTTCGATCCGGACGTTTCACGATGTGGTGCTGCGGCTGGGCATCGTGCCGCTGCCGATCGTCGAGGCAGCTGTGG
>JBLYYV010000251.1:0-6618 GCA_048550095.1 Gammaproteobacteria bacterium | reverse complement strand
GCCAGCGCGGGAGAGTAGAGATTGGCCTCGCGAGTGAGTCCCGCACGACGTCGAGTCGGTATCGGCGACGATGACCGAATTCAAGTCGTCGAAACCAGACGTCCCGTCGAAACTAGCCGCCCAGAGCGGGGAGTGTGCAGCGAGCGGCCTCGGAGGCGAGCGGAGCAGGACGCGGGAGCGCGCCGGAGCGGCTCCGGAGGCGGCCAGGGATGGCCGCCGCAGGTTTAGCGAGTCGCACACTCCCCGCTCTGGGCGGCGGACCACGCCCGCGATCTGAAATTCAAAAGCCCCAAATTCAAACCTGTAGTCGCAGCGGATTACCGCCGGGGCGGCGATAGATTGTCGACTTCCTATCCTCTCCAATCGACGACGCGTCGCCGATTATTCGGCTGGCTTGACCGGCGCCGGCTTTTGTTCCCTCGCGTAGTTCTCGAGCGACGACAGGCTTGGTCCGTAGTCTTCGGTCGGGGCTTCGAGGAATTTCGGATCGAGCTCGTCGGCCGCTGCGACGAGATCTTCGGGGAGCTCGTCGAGGTTCTTCACGTCGCCCATGAAACACTGATAAACGATATGTCCCGGGGTCTGTCCCATCAGCATCCACGGAAGCCACGGTGTAATGCGTGACCAGCTGCCTCGCGACGGGCATGTCGTCAGCTTCTCGTTCTGCAGGTCATCGAGGTCGATGTTGTACAGGAAGAACTCGCTGACGCGATTCATCTCGCCCGACGACTCGCGCGGCCAGGTCGCTGGATCGAGCGCGTTCTTGTAGTAGAGATGAATATGCGTGTCGAGGCGCACATTATTGTCGTAGACCGCCGGTTCCCACGGGAGTATGAACGGAATCTTGGGAAACTCGCCCTTATTCAGCCCGCCGTAATTCGGTGGCTCGGGAAAGTATGGCGAGATGGTAAAATTGAAAGGGTCGTTGGCGATCGGTACGACCGGCACCGTTTCCTTCGTGAGCGGGTTCTTCCACTCTTGCATGATGCGTCCGGCACGCCCGAAACGCTGTTCGCGGTAAAAGCCGACCTCCCGCAGAACCTTGCGGTAACCCGGCCCGTCTTCGAGCGGCAGCAGGCGCGCGCAGGAAAACCCTTCCATGATGAACAGGTCCTTCACCGCCTTGTTCGGCATAACGGCGGACACCATGCCCTTGTACCAGCCGTATTTCGTCTTGGAACTGTCGAGGTCGCCCTGCAGCCGCGCGTAGGCGTTCATATTGCCTTCGGGCGTGGCGAGGTCGAGGTACGGGCCGGACAGCGACTTGTCAGTGGACTTCGGAGCCGCGCTGGCGGAAGAGGTTGCGGCGAAGGCGGCGGCGGTCGCGGCACCGATACCGACGTTGTTCAGGAAATCACGACGTGAGAAATCAGGCATGGCACGTTCCTTTGTTCTTACTTACACGCTGCTCGAAAGAGCGAGCGTCAAGCTAACAGACAGTCGTTTTTCGTGCAATTGCCCGGCAGGGCAATGGCATGCACCTATTACGGTTCGAGCGATATCGATCCTGGCGGCCAGGTGCGGGTTACTCAGTCTGCGACGCGGATTGTGAAGTCGGCCCGCGACAGGCGTTCGCAGCCATCGTTCGTGATCAGCACGGTGTCTTCCATGTGTACCGAACCCCAGCCGACGCACATCGCACGGTGGCGCTTGCGATGTTCGCGGCCCGGTTCGCCGACGACCGCGCAGCGCCCGAAGTCTCCATAGGCTCGATTCGGCGGGTGCGGTCGGTATACTGAGAATGCCGGCCGTTTTTACGGGTGGAAATCCTAGAGCAAGCGCTCGACCAACTGAACGATGAAACGAAAGTTATGATCTTTACGAATATCTGGTATGTCGCTGAAGAGAGCGGCCGTCTTGGCGAACGCCCTATGCGGGTCAAGATGCTTGGCCGCGAGTTCGTCCTGTTTCGCGGTAGCGACGGCAAGGTCGCTTGCCTCAGCGACGTTTGCCCGCATCGCGGGTCGAGCCTGGCACGCGGCAGGTGCGACGACGACGGCACGATCTCCTGTCCGTTTCACGGCTGGAAATTCGACGTTGCGGGGCATTGCCGCAGGATTCCGTCGCAGGCGGATCCCGAGCGAGACATTCCGCCCGGCGCCAAGGTTGATTCCTACCCGGTCGAGGAGCGCTACGGTTTTATCTGGGTGTTCCTGGGCGACGACCCGGAGCGTGCGCTCCCGATTCCTGAGATACCCGAATACGACGACCCCGATTGGCGCGGCCAGCACTACTCGGATACGTGGCATGCAAATTTGCACTGGTCAAAAATGACGGACCTGGATCACGTGCATCTGCCCGTCGTGCACGGCATCGATTTCGGCGGCGACAATCCGAATCGGCCACCTGAACACCAGGTCGAGTATCTCGACAACGGTTTCAGTACCGTGATTCGAGGTCACACTCCGCCGGCCGCGCGCAGCTTCAAGGAATACAAGGGCAAGCGATCGCCGGTCGTTTCGAAGCTGGCGTTCTTCGTGCCCGGGTTCACGCTGCGCGGCCAGGTCGAGTTCGCGGGCGAGGGCACCGGCATGTTCAACCTGTTCTATGAGCTTTCGACGCCGATCGATGAAGAGCACACGAAGATGTACTACCTGTTCTTTCGTAATTTCTTCATGGAACCGGAGCACGATGCGATGCATGTGCAGAGAAACCTGCGCAACGTATTCCAGGACAAAGCGAATGCGGAATCGATCATGCCGAAGCGCGCCCCCGATCTCGACGACTGGCCCGTACTGCAGCTAGACCGAGAAGATCTCGTTATGAATGCCTACTGGCAGGAAATGCGTAAGCTCAGGAATTGGGGTCGCCAGATCAATCGACTGGCGCTCGCTGCGATGGATGCGAACGGCGACTACCGCGTCATTCCGTCACCCGGCCGGCGTACCGATGCCGAGAACTGGGTCTTCGATACGATCCCGACGCTTCCGGCAACCGAAGAATTCGTGGATGAAGCCGATCAGACCAGTTCCGGTGCGTTCTTCGGCACCTGATTACCGCATCAGCGCGGCGATGTCGCTGCGGAAGTATTCCTGGCTCAGTTCTTCGAGACGACGCTTCGCGCGGTCGTCGTCGTGACCGCCGTACTGTTCGTAGAGCGGCCCGGCGATTTTCGCGAACGCATCCAGCAGGTCCGGATCGAAATGGCTGCCGCGGCCCTGCTCGAGGATATCCATCGTTGCTTCGAACGACATCGGTTCCTTGTAGGGTCGCCGTGACGTCAGCGCGTCGAAGACATCCGCGATTGCGAAGATACGCGCGTTGATCGGAATGTCCTGCCCGGCGAGCCCACGCGGATAACCGGCACCGTCGAATTTCTCGTGATGGCCGCCGACGACGTCCTGCGCATCGGCGAGCCAGCTCGCGCGTGCCGTGATTTCCATGCCATGTTCGACATGGGTCTTCATGACCGTAAACTCGTCTTCGTCCAGCTTGCCGGGTTTCAGCAGCACGTTGTCGCGGATGCCCAGTTTGCCGACGTCGTGGAGCAGCGCGCCCTTGATCAGCGACTGAATTTCGTTTCGCGGGAGCGGGATCGTCTCGGCGAGTGCGACCGAGTAGACGCTGACTCGATAGTTGTGCGCATCGGTGTCGCTGTCCCGTTTTGCAATCGCGCTGCCGAGCACTTGCATCGTCTCCAGGTTCGCATCGAGGAGGTTGACGGTGAGCCGCGACATGCGCGACAGCAAGCGACCGATGATCGGATAAATCGCCAGCGCTGTGACGAGAACGATCGCGATGACATACGCAACCGTACGCAGTACGCCACGCTGCAGCCTGTCGAGTTCCGTCGCGGACACGGCGAAGGCACCCAATACCTGGGCGACGACCTCGTCGGCGGAGTTTGTCATCGGCACCGCTACGCCGATATAGCTCCGGTCGCCGATCTCGACCGTCGCGGCGCGGTGTTCGTCGGCCGCCAGCGGTACGAACGTCGCGGTGTCCACGCGGGCACTGACCTTGCCCAGGTTCGCGTGCTTCTCGTCCGCGGTCTGCGCGAGTTCGTTACCCTCGGCATCGAACACGCGTGCCAGGACGAAATATCCGGCGCTGACGCGCGTGCGGCCTGACGCCGCCGAAAAATTTTCGAGTTCTTCCTGGAGCAACGCGCCGTCGAAGCCACCGGGCTGATCGAGTATGTCGAGCGCCTGTCGATTGAATCGGTCCACCTGCAACAGGGCCAGTTCGCTGATGGCGTCCTCGAGTTTGCTTTGCTGGGTGACGTAAGCGATTGACGCGAAGACGACGACGACGATAACCGTCACCACGGCGATTCGCGAGGCGAGCATGCGGTGCACGGATGAACTCATGGGGTTGCTGCTCATCTGATCAAGATAACGCTTTTTGGAATGCTACTTCCGCACCCAAGCAATCAATGTAAGAGTTCGTCGAGGACCGTTGGCCGGAGCAGACAGAGCGCTGCGACTCGCCAGGAATCGATACGGGGCGTGGAACGAAAAAACGGGGCCGGGAGCCTTCGCTGGCTCCCGGCCCCGCCTTTTGTTTCGTCAGCCGTTGGCGGCTTTCTTGCGAGACGGGGTCAGATGCACGCGGCCCTTCTTGCCACCGCGGCGCTCGTTCAGGTCAATGACGATCTGCTTGATCGCCCGCGTCACCTCGCGCTGGGACCCCTGTTTGTAACCCGTAATCCGGTTTTGACCCTGGGTAATCGTATAGCGGAACCAGTCCTTGCCGTCTCCACCGTCGGGCGCTTTCGCTTTCTCGATATCGTCGAGTTCGTACTTGTCGGCAAGGTCGGGTTGTTTCGTGTTGGCTGCAGGCATATTTCTGGGGCTCCGTCCGGAACCGCTGATTCCTTGTGACTGGTATTGATTTTTAAGACATTTTCGGCCGCGTTTCGTTCGGGCCGTCAAAAGCCGTCAGACCGCGCGCGGGGTGGGTTTCGCTATTGGTGGGCGTCCATAGCCGATTTATTTGGCGCCTTCAGACCATATACGGGGCAGTCAGGCGAACGTCGAAACCTCAGACGAGTCTAGCATTTCCGGTCGTTCCTGTAAACGACCGTGACGAGAAATGGTGTATAAGGTGCTGTTTTACAAAGGTGTTTTCGCGGTCGGGTAGAATTTCCACTCGCGCCAGCGCTTGCCGTCAAGAAACTCATACACGCTCAGTGTTTCCATGACCGTGGGCTCGCCATCGCGCATGAACGTGTCGACCTCGACCTGCACCAGGATGTTTCCGAGCATGCCGAGACGGTGTACTTCCGACTCGGTCCAGCTGCTATTGCCGAAAAAGCCGCCCAGCAAAGCGACGGTCGCGTCACGGCCCTTGACCGCCTCTTTCACGCCGTCTGCGTTGATCTGATACCAGGCGAAGTCCTCGGTCAGAAACTCGCCGATCGCGGCCGCGTTCTGGTCCATGAAGGGCACCTCGGCGGCCTCGACCATCGCGATGACATCGCTCGGGATTTCACGGTATGGGTTGGTCTCGGTCTGTCGCGTGTGCTGGCCGGCGATCGATTGCAGTGCGGCGACCAGGATGGCACCCGCGAGGAAACCTATGACGAGCTGGCGATTGAATTTTGGCATGAGTCATTCTCCATTATCGTTGCGTTCGACGTCAGCGTGCTTTCAGAAAAGCTTCGTTGAGTTGCTCGAGCTCGGTCCAGCGTTCGATCGCCGCTTCGAGTTCAGTGTTGGTGGTATCCAGTTTATCCAGTACGGACTGCGTGGCTTCGTGCGACTGCGTGTAGAAATCCGGTTCGGCGACCGTCGCCTGCAATGTCGCGATGGCCTGTTCGAGCGACTCTATCTGCGTCGGCAACGCATCGAGTTCGCGCTTCTGCTTGTAGCTGAGCTTGTTGGGCTTGCGGGTCGTCGACTCCGTGGCTGACTTCGCGGCGCCGGCTTCCGGGCGGTTCGGGTTTTCCATCTCGGCGAGCTCGCGCCCGCGCCGCACCCAATCGCTGTATCCCCCGACGTATTCACGGATACCGCCATCCGCTTCGAACACGAAAATGCTGGTCACCACATTGTCGAGGAATTCGCGGTCATGGCTGACGACGATCAGCGTGCCCTCGTAATCCATCAGGCGCTGCTCGAGGACTTCCAGCGTCTCGATGTCGAGGTCGTTCGTCGGTTCGTCCAACACCAGCAGGTTGGTGGGTTGGGAGAACAGTTTCGCGAGGATGATGCGATTGCGTTCGCCGCCTGACAGGGCGCGTACCGGCGTCATCGCCCGTTTCGCGCTGAACAGGAAGCCGGTCAGGTAACCGATGACGTGCCGGTCCTTGCCGTTGATGCGAATGTAATCCCGGCCGCCACCGATGTTGTCCGCGACCGACTTGTCGAGATCCAGTTCGCGACGCAGCTGGTCGAAATAGCCGATATCGAGGTTCGTCCCGTGTTTGACGGTACCTGCCTGTGGCTCGATGTTGCCGAGCATCAGATTCAACAAAGTGCTCTTGCCGACGCCGTTGTTGCCGATCAACCCGATGCGGTCTCCGCGCATGATCTTCAGTGACAGGTTCTCGATCAGCGGATTCTCGTCGAAGCTGTAACCGACGTTCTTCAGTCGAATGACCTTGCGTCCTGAGCGTTCGCCTTCCTCGATCGTTATTCGGGCTCCGCGCGGCCGATCGATGCGCGCCGCGCGTTC
>JBLYYV010000250.1:0-8491 GCA_048550095.1 Gammaproteobacteria bacterium | reverse complement strand
GGCATCCTCGTAATCCTCTTCCGACTGCAAAGAGCGCGACGGATCAAACATGCGTTTGTCCATCGCCATGAAAGCGATGCAGGCGCGCGCGCGAAACTCGAGCTTACGACCACTCAACCCACACTCGGCGAGCACACTCTTCATGTATTTCAATCGGAATGCGTCGGTGTTCCGGACGAACTTCGCGACCCTGGGATCCTGCATCGCCCAGTAGCGCATCGGTATGTCAATACGGGCAAGGTCGCTTTCATGGCGATGGACAAACGCATGTTTGATCCGTCGCGCTCTTTGCAGTCGGAAGAGGATTACGAGGATGCCATAGATTGGTTTCTCCGCAAGGAATGAATGTTTCGTGAGTCGGCGGCGTCTGGGACGGCTTCAAACCGCCACCCCTGCCGGACAAGTAAGCAAACGAGGAGCAACAAAATGGTTCGATGGAAAAGTATTGGTGCCGCACTCACTGGTTCTATCGCTCTGCTGGCCGGGTTACCGGCTACCGCGGAAGACGGCAATGCTATCGACCCGATGGTCGTCGAGCTGATCGAAACAATGAGCAGCTATATCGCCGGATTGGATAGCTGGCAAATGACCGGGGCCAGTAGCTCGGACGTGCGCCTCGACAACGGCATGCTCGCCGAACAGATCAGCACGCAGACGGTGTGGGTGGATCGTCCGGGCCGGTTTCGGTCGTCCGACCAGACGGAAACCGTGAATCTCGAGTTGTACCTCGACGACGGCCTGCTGACGATATATCGCGACGACGCCAATTATTACGGTCAGGTGGAGGCCGCCGGAACGATCGGCGAGGCAATGAACTACACGCTCGAGAACTTCGACATCGAGGCGCCGCTGCTGGACTTTATCCAGGCCGACATCAGCGCGCGCCTGATGACCGATGTCGTGTCGGCCGAGTACCTCGGCATCAGCCGGGTGCGCGACGAGACCTTTCATCATGTCGCGATGCAGGGTGTCGATGCGGATGTGCAGCTGTGGATTTCGACTGGCGACCGGCCGCTGCCCGGCCGCCTGATCATCGCGTCGAAATGGGAAACGGGTGCCCCGAGGTACACGACGACGTTGGACTGGGACGTGACAGCGAAACCTTCAGCGAAGGCGTTCCGGTTCTCGCCGCCGAAGGGCGCGTCGCGGATCGACGTACAACCGCAAGACTGAGCATCAACGGGGGATCAGACATGCAAAGACGATCATTGATCAGCTATTTAGGCGCGCTCCTCGTGGTGGGAGCTGCGGGTCTCGTAACTACCGCCGATGCCCGCATGGGTCGGCCAATGTCACCCGGCAGCATGGGCGGCGTTCACCGTCGGCACCGACGCCGGCGTCGCCGTCGGAGACGGCGCATCGCGATCGGTATGACGGTCAGCACGCTGCCGGAAACCTGCGCCATCCAGACGAGAGACGGCGTCGAGTACCACTACTGCGACGGCGTCTGGTATCGGCCGCAGTATCAGGGGACCGAGGTGGTTTACGTCGTCGATGATATCGACGAGGGCACGGAAGCCTATACGGACGAATAATCAACTCACGAAAAACGTATTAATAGCCAATTCGCAGGAGGGGCGGCATGAAAAAGATCTCGGTAATCAGAAGTTCGCTTAGGCTTATTGTTCTATGCGCTCTTGTCGTCGTAGCGGCAGATGCGGTTGCGAAGGATGACGTGCCCAAGGTATCGCATGACGGGCTTGAGCTGATCGAGCACAAGAAGCACAAGGCCATATACCGGAAACCCGATGCGGACTTCAGCGGGTACGATCGCGTTGCGATCCTCGAATGCCCGGTGGCGTTCCGCAAGAACTGGCTGCGCGATCAGAACCGCGATCGTATGGCGATGTCGCAGCGGGTCACCCAGGACGACATGGACCGCATCAAGAAGGCTTTGTCCGAAGAGTTCCAGAAAATTTTCAAGGAAGAACTGGAGAAGGGCGGTTACCAGGTCGTCGATCAGGGCGCCGAGGACGTCCTGATATTGCGACCGGCCATCATCGATCTCGACGTGACGGCGCCCGACACGATGTCGCCCGGCATGACGCGAACCTTCACGGCCTCGGCGGGCTCCATGACTTTGTACATGGAAGTGTATGACTCCGTTACGAGCGCGATCCTCGGCCGCGTCGTCGACGCCGAGGCGGCGCGCGACCCGGGGATGATGAGCATATCCAACCGCGTGACCAACAGGGCCGAGGCGGATCGCATCCTCCGCCGCTGGGCGACGATACTGGTCGGCAAGCTCGATGCGGTGCACGGCAAGCCCGCGAAATAGCGACGGGTTCCAACCTGCGGACCGATTCGATTTTTGCTTTTTCGCAACACTGGTGATGACGCCGGAGTCTGTTAGACTCGGCGCTGAATTCTTATTCTGTGGGGGAAAACCGACATGGCCCAGATTCGCAGGAACGCTCTCGTTCCCATATTGATGATTGGATCGCTGGCGTCAGCGCCCGCGTTTGCCGCGTTCGAAGAGATGATCGTCTCGTCCGAACGCACCGACGCTAACCTGCAGGACGTGCCGATTGCGGTCACCGCGATCACACAGGAAGAGCTCGAAAACCTGCAGATTTATCAGGGTACGGATCTGCAGCGTTACACGCCGAGCCTGAACATGTTCAACAACGTGACGTCGCCGACCAATCTGTCGCCCTCGTTGCGTGGCGGCCTCCAGCAGGATGCATCGTTGATCAGCGCGGAGTCGCCATTCGGTATCTACATCGATGACGTATTCGTCGGTCGCCTGAATGGCAACAACGTGCAGCTGACGGACATCGAACGCGTCGAGGTGCTGCGCGGACCGCAGGGCACGCTGTACGGTCGAAACACCGCCTATGGCGCCATGCGCTTCATTACGAAGACTCCGGACGATGAGTTCTGGTTCAACGCCGACGTGGGCGGCGGTAACTACGACCAGGTGCGCGTCAACGGCAGTATCGGCGGCCCGCTGGGCGACTCGTGGGCGGGTTCGTTTTCCGCGCAGTACAACACGAAGGACGGCCAGTTCCGGAACGTCGCAACGAACGAGGACGTCGGGCTGCAGGAGAACGTCGCGGCACGCGGCAAGATTCGCTACCGCGGCAGCGACACGTTCGACGCCACACTTTCCGTGTCTTACGTTGAGTCAGAGAATGACTCGAACCAGATGCCGAAGGGCATAACGCCGGGTATACCGTCTGATTGCAGCGGCTATACGAACGGTTGCGATGCATCCGTCGGCCGGGTCGCGCAGTTCACGACATCCGACCTCGTTTGGGTCAACGGTGACTACGGTGTCAGCACGCCGGTTGGTCAGATTCAGCCCCCACCGTTGGGCGACCGACCGCGCGGCGAGACCGAACAGACGATTGCCGCGCTGAACCTGGCGTGGGATGTGTTCGACGACCGGCTGACGATCAAGTCGATCACCGGCTATGTCGGGCTGGAAGATTACTTCCACACGGATTTCAGCGGCAACACCGGTAGCGCGACTCAGTTCTTTGGCTTCACGGGTGCGACGGACGTCGACTCGGACCAGTGGTCGCAGGAATTCCAGGCGCTCGGGACCATCGGTGACAATCTCAGCTACATTGGCGGCATCTACTACCTGAACGAAGACGCCACGCAGCAATTCGGCTGGAATGGTTACAACATGATATTCGGCCCGCTACCCGGTGGCCTGGTTCCGGGATTCGCGCCTGTATCCCAGAGCGACCTGAGCGTCGAGACTGAATCCATCGCGGTCTACGGTGAGGCGAGCTACAACATCACCGAGAAATTGAAGGCCACCGCTGGCCTGCGCTGGACGGAGGACGACAAGAAGTTCAACGCCGACTTTACTTCGTTGCTCGGACCTCCTGCGACGGTCGCGGTGCCGCTGGATGGAACATGGAGCGAGTGGACACCAAAATTCGCGCTTGATTACCTGTTCGATACGTCCGGGTCGGTCGACAGCATGCTGCTGTACGGCTCTGCGGCCAAGGGCTTCAAGGGCGGCGGTTTCAGCGCCATCGCGATCTTCAGTGATTCTGATTTCGCCGTCTATGGGCCCGAGACGAACTGGACGTACGAAGGCGGCCTGAAGGGCGAGTTCTTCGGCAACCAGCTCCGCACGAACCTCGCGTACTTCTTCTCGGACATCAAGGATATCCAGCAGAATGCGACGGTCGACCTTGGCGGCGGGCAGGTCGGGTTTCCGGTCCAGAACTCTGGTGATGCAGAAATCCAGGGTCTGGAGTATGAGATCACCTGGAGTCCGCTGGACAGCCTGAACGTGTTCCTGATCGGTAACTTCCTGGATGGCGAGTACAAGAACCTGGTCGACGACAGCGCGGCCGGCCAGGCCGAATCAGAATTTGGCGTGCCGGCGATCCCGCCGCAGGTGCCGGATTTCACAGTCACGATCGGCTTCGACTATGCGTTCGAGATGCCGGGTAACTTCTTCGGTGAGACGAAGTTCGGCATGGACTACTACAAGACGGATGACTACGTCTCGTCGGCGACCAACGACTTCTACAACGACGGTTGGGACATGCTGAATGGATTCGTCGCAATCCAGTTTGCCGACAAGTGGGAAGCACGCCTCAGCGGCAAGAACCTGGCGGATGACGTGATCGTCGTTTCCGGTAGCCGGGCACTCGGCGGTTTCGTGTGGCTGCCCCCGCAGGAGATCCTGTTCCAGATCTTCTATCGCAACTGATAGAAGCAAGTCTGGTTAGAAAACGACGGCCCCGTTTCGACGGGGCCGTTTTGTTTCACGCCTACCTGGGCTTGTTTCGCGATAGCCCGATCTTCAGCTTGCCTTTGCCGAAGCGCTCGGTGACGTTGTCGATCGTCTCCAGCAGTTGCTGATCCTGTTCGCGCGCGTCGGGTTGATCGAACAGGTCGCCCTGATCGGGCTCATCCTCGGCCCAGTCGCTGATGCCGACGCCGATCAATCGAACGGGCTTCTCTGGCAGGTCGCCGCGCTCGAATAGCTGCCACGCGGTCTGAAACAGCTGGCGCTCGTCGTGGGTCGGGCCGTTCAGTTTTCTTTGGCGCGTGTGCGTCTCGAAGCCCTCGAAGCGGATCTTCAGCGTGACGACTCGCCCCGCCAGTTCTTCCCGCCGCGTAATCCGGGCGACGCCGGCGGCGAGTTCCCGCAGCGTGTCGCGCAGTGTGTTCTTGTCGGTAACGTCGGTGTCGAACGTCGTCTCTTTCGAGATGCTTTTGCGCTGCCGGTCCGGCACGATCTCGTCGGAGGCGATACCCATGGCCTGCCGACGAAAGCTGGCGGCCGCTCGCGCACCGAGGTGCCGTTCGAGGTCGCCTTCGGGCAGCGCCCGCAGCTCCGCGACGGTGCGGATGCCGATCTTGTCGATAATCTTCTGCGTCTGGCGACCGAGCCCGCGGAGATTCGAGACCGGCATCGGCGCGAGGAAATCGAGAACGTCGCTCTGCGGCACAACGCGCAGGCCGTCCGGTTTGCAGGACTCCGAACCCAGCTTGGCGATCAGGCGATTGGGCCCGATACCTACGGACGCTGTGAGTTGGGTTTCACTGAAGATCCTGTCGCGTATCTCACGCCCGATCTCTTCGGGTGGGCCGAGCAACTTCTCCAGGCCGCTGACGTCGAGATAGGCCTCATCGATGGAGGCCGCTTCCAGGACAGGCGTAATCGTTTCGAGTACCGCAAAGACCCGCTGCGATGCTTGTTTGTACTGCTGCATGTTCGGCCGCAGGAAAACGGCTTCGGGACAGCGACGATAGGCTTCGGCGATCGGCATCGCCGAACGAATGCCGAATTCGCGTGCCTCATAGGATGCGGCCGCGACGACCCCGCGGTTGCCGGGTTGTGCGCCGACAACGACGGGCTGGCCGTCGTACTCGGGATGTTCGCGTTGTTCCACGGACGCGAAGAATGCGTCGAGATCGACATGGGCGATCCAGCGCTGTTTGCCGTCGTTGCTGGTCATACGTTCCGAGTAGCTTACTCGGCTTGCAGGATGTGCTCGAGCAGGATCAGGTCCGACCCGTCGAGTTGCCCGTCGGGGTCTTGCTGAGGGTGCAGGTCGCTGCGCAGCACGGCGGTCTCGGGCAGCGTGATGTCACCGGTGAGACATCGTTGCAGAAGCAGGAGGTCGGCGACGTCGGCGTTGCCGTCCCCGTTGGCGTCGCCCGGGATCGCGCCTGTTACCGCCAGCGCAAGCCGCGCAAGGTTCAGGCGCGGAAACGTCAGGCCGTTGCGCGTGTCGAGGACCGGCGTGCCAGTCGCGATCAGCAGCGACTTCATTTGTGCATAGGTCAGCGTTGGATTGAAACCCTTGAGCAGCGCGAGCGCGCCGGCGACGTGTGGCGCCGCCATCGATGTGCCACTTGCCGTCGCGTAGCCGCCGCCGGGGTATCCCGCGCTGATCGGCTGACCCGGTGCGAGAACGTCCAGAAATGCAGCGCTGTTGGAAAATGTACTGACCATGTCGGTTGTATCAATGACGCTACCGACGGAGACGATCTTGCTCAGGCACGCCGGGTGCCCCATCGAGTCGCCGTAGCCGTCGTTGCCGGACGAAGCTGCGACGATGATAGCAAGCGAGTCCAGGTCGTCGATCGCCGATACGAAGCCGGATGAACTGTCGCAGGCGCTAAAAGACCGCCCGCCGCCGAGACTCATGTTGATGGATGCAATGTTGTATGTCGCGGCGAGTTCGGCGACATATTCCAGCGCTGACAACTGATCATGGTCGAAGGACAGCACGCACGGAGATTTTCCGGTTCCGCAGTAGGTGTCGTCGTCGAAGCGGCTAAAGACCTGTATTGCGATGATGTCGGCCTGCGGTGCTATGCCGTTATAGGTGCTGTTGCCGCCGGCGGCGATCGATGCGACGTGCGTGCCATGCCAGCACGGCACGTCGGTGCACTTCGTCAGTGCGGCCGCGCCCATGCCAGATTGGAAATACTGGGTCAGATCGTTACTGCCACCCGCCGGGCAGAGGTTGGTCGCGCTGTAGCCGGAGTGGTTCGTCGAGTAGCACGCCTCCCAAACGACGCGGTTTCCGAATGTCGGGTGATCCGCGTCAATACCCGTGTCGAGCACGACGACGACCGCACCGTTGCCTTCCAGTCCGAACGAACGGGCGGCCGTCGTTCTGATCAGGACATTCGATTGCTGGAGGTATGGCCGACGCAGCTCGCTCTCCCAGATCGCGTCGGCGAGCCCGCTGTCGATCAGTATGTCCAACTCGATATCGTCGACGAAGAACGCCGACAGGCTCGAGCGCCGGTACTCGGTGAATGCGCGAATTTGCTGTCGCGCCATCGCGTTCCCGAGCCGCATCCGTCCCGCGTTTCTCCGCTCGTCGAGGCTTCGACCGTCGGGCCGATCTATCTTGAATCGGACCAGCACCGGAACGCCCTGGCGATTCTGCGCGCGTTGTTTCAGCTGATCGTACTGCGGCGCGATCGCGAGCCTTTGCGCGCGAACATTGTCGACAGCACTCGCCGAGGTGGCACATACGCACAGAAATGCCGCGAGCAGCAGGGCCAGGGATTTGCGCATGCTAATGTGTATGCGGCCTTCGGATATTAGGACGTGACCGATTGCAGTCACCCTTGCTCAATGTTGAACGTCCGGAAAAAGCGCGACCGGTTGATCATGACGGTGGGTCGGCGGCAAGTCCAGCGCAGCAGCCCCGAGCCTGAAACCGGTAGAATCGTTGGGTCGATTGGTGATGAACGGATGAGGCCCGGAGGCAAAAATGACGAAATTTGATGAGTCAGTCGTACTGATATTCGGGGCGACCCGCGGCACGGGGCTGGAAACGGCCCGGATCCTGACCGGGCGGGGCGACAAGGTCGCGGCCGTGGTGCGGCCTGCCTCGGATGGGAGTGAGCTCGAGGCGCTGGGAGCCGACGTCATCGCAGGCGACGTCATGGACGCTGACTCGGTCGATGCGGCGTTTTCGTCGGGCGAATATCGCGCGGTGATCATTAGTCTCGGCGGCAAGCGCGGGGAGCCCAGGCCGGATCTGATCGGCGCTAATCACGTCGTCGATGCGGCACGCCGGCACGGCGTGCAACGCGCATTGATGATCACCGCCATCGGCTGTGGCGATAGCAAGCCTGCGGTTGCGCCCAAAGTCATCGAGGTGCTCGGCGAGATTCTGGCTGCCAAGACGGAGGCGGAGGACTACCTGATGGAGTCGGGCCTCGACGCGACGATCCTCCGGCCGGGCGGCATGACTTCGGACCCGGCGAGCGGCACGGCAATCAAGACTGACGATCACATGACCATGGGGGTGATCAACCGGGCTGACCTCGCGCGCCTGACCGTCGACTGCCTCGATGACGACGCGACCATCGGCCGGATCTTTCACACGGTCGACCCCGAGATCACGTGGGAAGCGCCCCTGCAGCGCGGAGACGATACGCTACATCGCAAGCGCTGAGCGGCTTTTGACAATATCCGGTGGGGTGTTCGTCAGTATTCGTTGGCGACTATGTAATAAGCCGATTGTGAGCGGATCAGCCGTAT